>JANMLE010000750.1:0-16745 GCA_031372385.1 Planctomycetota bacterium
AGCAACTCGTCCAACCGTTCAATGAGTGGTTTTGAGTTGAGATAGTTCACCGCCCCCAAGGCCAGTTGCGGTGGAGCCGACAGGGTCGAATGGATCGACGGTGGGGCAGATTCGTTGGTCAGCGAGGCGGGCATGGTGGGAAAGGGTCTGGTGGAACGATTCAGTAAGCGACTGGTTGTCACACTTGTGGGAATTGCCATGAGGGTGTCTCCAAAACTTCACAACGTCGTTTATCAACGATCAGGTCCACCGCGAGTTGGCAATCTTGGAGGTCGCGATTAGGATGCGTCGTCTTCCCGCGGCCCGCAAGGAAGCGACCGCACGACTCGTCTCGGCATTAACTGATGGATGCGTTCTGCCGGAAGGATTTTTCTGTGGCCCTGCCTCCGCTTCAACTCGCGATTGTCGGTTTGGGAAATGTCGGCACTGGCGTTGCCAAGATCCTGATGGAACATCCGGAACGAATCCGGCAACGGTCGGGACGCTCCGTCGAGATCCGTCGCGCGGTCGTGCGCGATCTCCACAAACCGCGCGACATTTCGCTCCCGCCCGGTGTTCTGACCAACGACCTTGAATCGGTCATCCGCGACCCGAACATCCAGATCGCCGTCGAGTTGATGGGCGGAATTCATCCGGCGCGCGAGGTCATGCTCCGCCTGCTCGAAGCCGGCAAAGATGTGGTGACGGCCAACAAGGCTTTGTTATGCGAGCACGGTGACGAGATCTTCCAATGCGCCCGCCGGTACGGACGAACCGTCTGTTTCGAAGCGGCGGTGGCCGGTGGAATTCCGATCATCGCGGCCGTCGGTCAGTCAATGGCGGGCAACCAGATCCTCGGCATCCAGGCGATCTTGAACGGGACCACGAACTACATCCTGACCGAAATGCTGCTGCGCGGTCAGTCGTACGAAGAAGCACTGGGTCAGGCCCAGGAACTGGGATACGCGGAGACGGACCCGACGCTGGACGTCAACGGCACCGACGCGGCCCAGAAGCTGGGAATCCTCGCGCAGCTTTCCTTCGGCTGCAAAGTCAAAGCCACCGACTTCCATGTCTCGGGCATCGACAAGCTGGAGCGCACGGACATTCAATATGCGAAGGAATTGGGTTACACGATCAAGCTGTTGGCGCGCGTGAACCTCGTTGACGGCCGGCTGGAGATGAGCGTCCGTCCCACGCTGATCCGCCAAGATCGGCCGTTGGCGCAGATTCACGGTCCGTTCAACGCGATCCTGCTGGACGGCGACGTGGTCGGCACGGTGTGGTATTCGGGTCGCGGTGCCGGCCAGTTGCCAACCGCTTCGGCGGTGACGGCGGACATCATCGACCTGGCCATCGGCCGGGCACAGTTGACGTTCTCGTGCCTGGATCTGTGGCGTGAAACATCCCCGTTTGAACTCGTGCCACTCCACGAAACAACCAGTCGGTACTTCCTGCGTCTGACGGTGGAAGACCGTCCGAACGTCATGGCCGAAGTGACGGGAGTGCTGGGCCGACACGGCATCAGCCTGGCGACGTTGATCCAGCCCGAGGCTCCCGAGGTCGACGATTCATCGGCCGCCGTCCCGCGCGTCCCGCTGATCATCATGACGCACCGGACATCAACGGGAAGCCTGGCCGCCGCCGAACGCGAACTCGACCAGTTGGCGGCAGTGCATTCGCCGCGGATGGTGCTGGCCGTGGCGGACTGAGAACAGGCTCAACGTCGCACGAACATCCGGCGTGCCGGCTCCTCACGCTTGCAACAATCGGCGAAATCCGGCTTGTTCAAAGTGATGGTCCGATGTCAGAGCCTCTTCAATTCCGAACTCCGGCATCAGGACAAAGCTGACGGCGTCGCACAGTGACCACTCCTAGTCGAGTCGTCGCTTCAACAAGTCCATTGCCAGTTCGTGGATCTCGACATTGACAAAAACCAAGTCGAGGAGTGGTGAGTCCTGAAGCACTCCCAGAAACTCAAACAGATCCTTTCGGGGTAGGCCGCGTCTGGGGGCGAGGGCTACGAGTTCCGCCAGAATCAGGTTGTGTGTCAGCCAGGAATCTGCTGCCGCCATGCAATCTCGGGCGTCTTTGTGCAGAGGTGACGTTCGATCCAAGAAGTGCAGCAGTCCCGAAGTATCGAGGAACATCACTGCTCCTCATGCGTTGCCGCGTATTCCGCCGTCAAATCCCGATCGATGGTTTCTTGTTCAATGTCACCCGTCTTTTCCCAGATACCGGCATATTTGAGAATCCGCTCTCTGGCTGCTGCTTGTTGCTCGTCCGTCAGCGACAACACTCGCAGGCGTCGCGCGGCCCACTCTTCGGCGGTCATGCCAAACTTCCGGGCGGTGGCGATGATCGATTGATATGTGTCGTCGGGCAACTCTAGCTTCAATTCGGACATCGTTGAAAACCTCCCTCCCGCCCCCTGACCGTTCCATATTCGCATGATGCTTTGTATTGCGGTGTCGTCCGGCCGGCGGCGTGATCCTCCAAGGCTTTTCGCGCCAGGGCATCCAGTTTTCCAGCCTTGGAATCACGTTCAATCTCGCGGTCCCAGGCATCCGATTCAAATTCGAGGAACCAGTCACGGAACTGAGTGAATTCCTGCTGGTCCAATTGTTGAACCTGCTGTTCCAACTGTTCTACGTGACTCATAGCTTCCCCCATTCAAATCGGAATTGAGCCTGACTTTCATTTGGACAAGTTGAGGATCTGTCGGCTCCGGCGATTCAAGCAATCCGTGACCGGTCACAGGAACTCGTCATCATCCTGCAGATCGGACTCGGTGATCACGCGGTGGTTGGCGGCGCTCAGGATGCTGAGTGCGGTGTCGACATCGTCCACGAAAATGGCGACCGCGCCGCGGCCCCGGTTCCGGTAGAGCAGCGGGTAGGCGTGGTGAATGTTCACCTCGGCCTTCATCAGCGTCGCGCAGATGTCATGGAAGGGCGTGTCCCCCTCGGGAAGTTCCACCCCGACGACGTCGCTTTCGCTGAACAGGAAGCCCGACAATTCCAGCTTCTCACGGGCGCGGTCGGCGGTGTTGAAGATCAGCCGGACCATCGCGAAGTCGACGGAATCGACGATGCTCAGGGCGAGCACCCGGGTGTCGAGCGATTCGACCTGACGCATCAGGTCGTTCAGTCGCCCGACGCGGTTTTCCAGGAACACGCAGAACTGGCGCAGGCACGGCCAAGCACGGCCGCGCATGGTGTCCGTTTCGGTAAACTCACCGCCGCTGAAGCTGTTGGACATGGAACCGGCTGCTCCTTATGCGGAAAGCACCAAGCGGCTGCTTGATGGTCGGCCATCCACGACCGCGGGGATTGGCCGAGCGGAAACACGACTCGTCGGACACGGGCTTTCAGTGTCTGAAGGTCGTCAAATACGCTCGCAATTTAGGCCATGCCACCCGAACGGTCAATCGGCGGGTCGATGCTTGCACCGATTGTCGCGGTCCGTCTGGAACTGAACGAGCAGCCATCGTCCGGAGTTTCATGCTGAACGGCCCTGAGAAACGGACCTGCGACTCTCTGGGACTTGATTTGACGAAAAGCGGAGGATTTTCAATAGGACGAACACAGTTGCTCCTCCCAGCGGTGCAGCGGGCTAACGCCAGCCTGCCCCGGTGCTGAATCCGCCCCCTTCCGGCTTGTCGAACCTATGCCCCATGCTCTGCCTGAAGTCCCACCATTTCTGTTGCACGCGGTGACTCTCTTCTGCCTGCAACAGATCGGCAATCCAACTGTCCGTGTGCTGCAACTTCGCCGCCAGGATCTCGGCCGCGTTGGCACCCATCCGGCAGGCGGCCAAGTTGTTGGATTCCAGAAGCCGGTCATAGTCTGCGCGTTCCAGCCGCGCAACAGTGGCTTCGGTTAACGCCAGAGCCGTCACCGGGTGAGGCATCGCATGAAAAAACGAACTTTCGCCGAACACGCTGACGGCGTTCAATTCGTCCAGAATCACCTCTTTGACAAACGGACCCGTCAGAGCGATCTCCACGGTTCCTTCGAGAAGCACGTACAGCGCCCGCTCTTCAAACCCCGCCTCGAAGACCGACTGGTCGGCTTCAAGTGCGAGAATGGATGCATGCGACATCAGCGTTTCGATTTCTTCAACCACCAGACCACGAAACAGGTCCAGTCCCACCAATTTCTGAATCATGTCACCGTTCATCGCTGACCCTCACAACAAGATTTCAGGTTGTCACCGTCGACGCAGTTCCATGATATGCATCGGGGCGTCAATGAGGGAGCCGCTGCAACAATGATTCTCCGAACTTGGAACGGCATGTCGGCGGAGCGGTCCAGGCATTCGAACGGTTCATCGGCTTGTCGATGTTCCGGCCGGACAATCTCAAAGGATGGTTTCAGAACCGAACGGAGAATCCGGCTCCGGTGAAGATGGAATTCACCCGGTCACTGACCCGCTCACCCACGCGAACGTCGAGTTGGACGTTGGGTGTGACGTAGATGAAGAGACCGGTGTCGATGAAATTCGATGCCCGGTTGTCACCGGCATTGTCACTGAAGAAGCTGAACCACTCCACGAACCCGCCGACCCGCTTGGTCGCCTGAAACAGCAACGAGACGGACTGGTGCCACTGCGAGATATTGTCAATCCCATGGAGCCCCAACGGACCTTCTTGAAGCGAGCCTTCCACCACTTTCGTGACGTCGTTCGTTTTCACAAAATCCACGCCGGTGCTGAGCTTCAGGTACAACCACCGCCGAAATCCCCAGCCCAGGACCACGTTGGCAAACGGTTGCGTTTGATTGGCGGAAATGCCGCCCGTTCCCGACGGGATGGAGGTTCCGCCCAAAAAGGTCACCATGGGTCTCCAGTCATCCTGCTGCAGCACTTCGTACTTGAAACCCACCTGCAAGTCGTCGTTGCCGAACACGGACGTTGTCAGGCCCGTGGCCTGGTCATGGATGCTCGACATCACATAGCCGACGTATTTGAACCGAAGTTCAAACTCATCGGTGACACCGACGCGCAGCAGGGTTTCGGGAAGTTGCCTGCGGTCAAGGTGTAATTCCGCGTCCTCAATCTTCCGGTACGTATACCCGGACTCGAGTATCGTCACCCCCTTGCCGACGGAGTACGTCGCATCCGTGAAGTCGGGACGATCGGTGTTGATCAGGTTGTAGAAGTCCCACTCGTCGGTGACTTGCTGTCCAAACAGGTTCGGCCGCATGTTGTCGAACAGGCTGCCGGGCGAATGCACGTCGAACGCTTTGACTCGCGGAAACTCAGCCGGGTCCGCGATCATGATGTGCCCGTTGCCCCACGGCATCCGGCGCGGATATCCGGTTGACGAGCCATGCTCCGGGGGAATGCCCCGTTGGAAATCCTGGGGCGGCGTGTCCCCGAACACGGCGGCCGGCGACGGCGGAATCGGCGGAGATAGAGCGAACGCCGCATTCTGACCGGCCGACGCGGCGAAGTTCGGTTCCTGAGCCTGTGAACTCCGGGTGGACAACGCCAGCAACAACAGGGCACCAGCCATCGCCAGCCAGGTGCTTCGAGTGAAGCTGTGCCACACCGAACTGGTTGAATTCCACGACCGTCCGAATGACAGGTTCTTCGCTTGAAAAGTCGTCCACGAGGCGATTCGTCGCGTCCCCCGTGGTGGCATTCCCCAAGCTTCGAGCATGATCGTTTGGCGAGCATGCTGAAATGTGGGAACCTCGGTGCTGATCGTCGCCCCGTTAAAGTAGAAGATCAGCAGTGAGCAGAGCGTTGCGAACATTTCTTGTGATTCCAGGAGAGTCGAAACCGGGATTCGTTTGGTCAGCCTGTGCGGGTCACCGAAATCGCGACAATCGGTCCAATCGCGCAAACCCGCACAAAGGTAATTATCGGCCGGCGGGGGGGGGGGGTTGAGTTTGGCCAGACAAAAATGACCGCACCGGGCCATCTGCCTTTTCCTGTAGGGCTGAAAACGAAAAGAGCCACCCGAGGAGAACCTCGGGTGGCCCGCTGATGCGATCTGGCAAGAATGGCCGCTGAATCGGTTTAGAAGATCCAGCACACGTCGGTGACCAGCAGTCCCTGATAATTCTTGTTGCCGCTGTCATACGGCTTCAAGCCGCCGGGGTTGTTGGATGAGCCGTCGAACCAGTCGATTCGCACGTTTGGCCGTATGAAGAAGTTCGGGTTGGCGGTGGGATACCATCGCGGACCGATCGTGGTCTGGTAGAAGTTGCCGACATAACCGAAGCGATTCGGTGGGAAACCGCGCTGGTGACTGGTGATACCACTTGGCAGATCGGACGGCAGGAAGCCGGCGACGCGGAAGCCTTCCTCGTCACGCCACCATTCAAAGTTCGCACCCCAGGTCCATTTGTTGTTGACCTTGTAGTACAGGTACTGGTTGATGCCGTACCAGTTCGCTCGCCCCCCGTTTGCTGTGGCGTTGCTCTGAGTACCGAAGTCACTCTGTCCGACATACGTCAAGTTGTCGGTAATCGGCTTCGAGTAGACCAATGACTGGTAGTAGCGTGGCGTGAACGCGAAGGACGCGTTGGGTTCCAACGAGTAGATGAGCACCTGGGTCAGATTCGACTTGTCCTGGAACGTGTAGCCCCACGTGCCCAGATAGCCCGCGTGTGGGTTCGAGTTGTCGAAGTTGTCCCAGCCACGAATCACACCGCTCGACGCCACGAAGCTGTCGGTGAACTGGTACGTGGCCAGTACGCCGGTGTGGGTGAAGGGTTCCCCCCATTGATAGGTGTAGGGAATCGTGTTGAAGAAGTTCTGGGTGGTGTCGACCGTGTAGTATCCGATCGGCGAGATGAAGTGACCCGCTTTGACTTTCAACTTCTTGTAGGCGATTTCGGCATAGAACTGCGGGAAGGCCAAGCCATATTGCTGGGCGCCTCCATTGATGTTGTTTTCCAGGCCGGATGAGGTGAACATCCGCGAACTGGTTCCGTAGTTGACGTCGGCGCGACCGCCCCAATCCCAGTCTTTGTCCGTCGTGTTGGTGGCCTTCTCCGCATACAACCAGAACTGGTTGAGCTGGTACTCGTTCGATCGGTCGGTCCAACCCACCGGACCGTTGTAGTGATCGCGCGGATTCTGGAAGTTCCAGGTAAAGCTCTGGGCAAGGTTGCCGCCGATCTTCCAGCCGTGGTCCTTCAGGTGGTTGTTGCCGCAGCCATCGTTGAAGACGTCTGTCAGGCTCCACGGTGTGTCGGTCGCAGCCGCAGCACCATCGCCACATTCGGGCGCGGCAGGAACACACCCCGCCGCCGGTGCGGGAGCACCTGCTGTGGTTCCGCAGACTCCCGGATTCAGGTTCTTCAGCCGCTCGGCAGCATCCGCAAAAATCTTGTCATTGCAGACGCCCGGAGCGCCCGGATAGGCGCACCCTGGATCGGCTGCGTGCAGGGCGCTCGCGGCGAGAATCCCTGCGCTGGCGATCATCATGGACAGTCCTGTCCCGATGTCGACGAATCGCAATTTCCTGAGGCCAAACATCGTGAACTCCTCTTGAATGTTTTCCCTGTGTCCTCGTGCGACCATCATGACCGCTCGGACAATCCAGTCTTCAGTCATGCCACAGTTCACGCAGGCTGGTACTGGCCCAGACGAGGTGACGCGGCTGCGTAGTACAATTACCGTCAGGTCCATCCAGTGAGCGCGCGGAAGATCCTCAGGTCTGTTCGGATTTATCGGTGTGGATGCCTGACGGTTCCTAACGATTCTGGGACACAGAGTGACCTCAACCTGACCGAAAGCATCGTTAGAAGCGGAAAACCCACCGCAGCCAGCCCAATTGCCCTCGGGATTTCTGCGGCCGTCATGGCGACCGGCTGGCCGTAACCTTCCTGCTGGCAACGGACAACCGAAGTCCGGCAGATCGTCCAGAGTGGCTTGCGGCCGGGGTCTGTGGCCCCTAAAATTCGCCCCTTCCCCGCGGGACGTTGTGGGGATCGAATGGCCCCATGGATTTCGGATTTCCACCAGTTGGTACCGATGGCCAGACTCCACGGACTCAATTTCTTGCAGGCAAGCGGATCATGAAAGACGGCATTCACCCCAAGTACAACGAGGTTGTCTTCCAAGACTCCTCGACGGGTGCCCAGTTTGTCACACGCTCGACGATCAAGACCGATCGGACGTGCGAGGTCGACGGCAAAACATACCCGCTGGTGATGGTCGACATCAGTTCGGCGTCGCATCCGTTCTACACCGGCAAGCAGAAGTACGTCGACGCCGCTGGCCGCGTGGAGAAATTCACCCGGAAGTACAACTGGGGTCAGAAGGACGCCGACAAGGCGGCCAAGGCCGACGGGGACAAGGCCCAGGGGTAGCGTGGTCGCGTCCGGCCGTGAGTCCTTCGAGAGTCGGGTGGCGTCAGTTGCCTGATTCTTCGAACGCGCACGCAGTGATGTTCAAGGCTTGACGCCGTAGTGGCACTGGCACACGCCGGCCATTGACCGACCCCTCGATTTCCTCCGGCCAACCCCATCATGTTTCCCGTGCTCCAGGCCAAGCTCACCCGTCACCAAGAACTGGAATGCCAGCTCCAAGATCCGGACGTCCTCGCCGACACCACGCGCATGCTTGAACTGCAGCGCGAGCACGGCGGACTCGGCAAAGTTGCCAACACCATCCGCCAGTTCAACCAACTGGAAGCGGATCTGGCCACGGCCCGCGAGATGTTTCAATCGGCCGATGACACCGAAACGCGCGAATACGCCCAGGCGGAATGCGCCGAGCTGCAGGCCAAGTTCGACACGATGCGGGTCGAGCTCGAGGACATGGTCACGGCGGGAGACTCCCTCACCCGAGGCAGCCTGATCATGGAAATCCGCGCCGGCACGGGGGGTGACGAGGCGGCGCTGTTCGCCCGCGATCTGTTCGAGATGTACACGAAGTTCGTCGAGAAGAAGGGCTGGAAGTTCGAGGTGCTGGAGATCTCGGCCACCGAATTGGGCGGGCTCAAGGAAATCGTGCTGTCGATCACCGGGGAAGGAGCCTTCCACCAGCTTCAGTTTGAAAGCGGCGGGCACCGCGTGCAGCGCGTGCCAGAAACCGAAACGCAGGGTCGCGTCCACACCAGTGCGGCAACCGTGGCGGTGATGCCCGAAGCGACCGGCATCGACGTCGAGATCCGCGATGAGGATCTGAAGTTCGACACGATGCGCGCCGGCGGTCCCGGTGGCCAGAAGGTCAACAAGACGGAATCGGCCGTGCGCATCACACACCTGCCGACCGGCATCGTGGTCCGGATCCAGGACGAGAAGAGCCAGCACAAGAACAAGGCCAAGGCGCTCCGCGTGCTCCGCAGCCGCCTGATGGAGCAACGGCAGGACCAGGTCGACAAGGAACGTTCCGATTTCCGGCGGACGCTCGTCGGTTCGGGTGATCGCAGCGAACGAATCCGGACCTACAACTTCCCTCAGAACCGCCTGACCGATCACCGCATCAACCTGACGGTCCACAAGCTCGACCAGATCATCGCCGGCGACATGGACGACGTGGTGCAGGCGATGGTCAACTTCGACCGCGAAGAACGCCTCCGCGGCGGCGGCGATGGGTCGTACTCCGACACGTAGGATTGAAGGGGAATTGCAAAGTGCTAATTGATAAATGCAAATTGAAAAATGAATGCGCGGCGCTTCGCAATTCGCAATTTGAAATTTGCACTTTTCAATTCTCAATTTGCAATGTCCCCCTTCCCAAACCTCTGAGGGTGCCCCGTGTCCTCTGACGCCGCTCCAACGCCGCCCGATCCCGCCAACGAGTGGACGGTGCGCAAAGTCTTGGAGTGGACCACCGGCCATCTCAAGAAGCACGGCAGCGACACCCCGCGGCTGGATGCGGAAATCCTGCTGGCCCACGCGCGCGGCTGCCAGCGAATTCAACTCTACACCGCCTACGATCAGCCGTTGCCGGACGATGTCAGAGCCACGATGCGGGAACTGGTTCAACGCCGGGCGCAGGCCGAGCCGGTGGCGTATCTGGTCGGGCACCGCGAGTTCTTCAGCCTCGACTTCCGCGTCACCAGCGACGTCCTGATCCCGCGGCCCGACACCGAGACGCTGGTGCTGGAGATCATCGACGGCATCAAGCAGCTCACCGCAGCGCGCGTAGATTCGGTTTCCGGTGAATCCGCTTTGCCGATCCGAGTCTTGGATCTGTGTACCGGTTCCGGCTGCGTGGCGGTCGCGGTCGCCAAACATTGCCAGACCGGCAAGCTGAATGTGCGGATCGTCGCCACCGACATCAGTCCCGCCGCGCTGGTGATCGCCCGAGAAAACGCGGTCAAGCATGGTGTGCAGGACCAGATCGAATTCCTGCAGGGCGACCTGTTCGCGGCGCTGCCGGCCGACAGCAAGTTCGAGATCCTCGCGAGCAACCCTCCTTACATCCCGACGGCGGAGATCGACACGCTGGATGCGGAAGTCGCGAAACACGAACCGCGCCTGGCACTCGATGGCGGACCGACGGGCTTCGACGTGATCGACCGACTGATCGCCGCCGCTCCGCGATATGCGGAACCAAACGCTCTGTTCCTGATGGAGCTCTCCCCGGAACAAGCCGAAGCCGCGCAGCAGCGTCTTGTTAACGCGGGGTCGTTTTCCAACGTCACTGTTCGCAAGGATCTTGCTGGTCGCCCGCGGGTTCTGCGTGCTAGAGTCTGACTCACAAGATCCCAATGTGGCAGTGGTATAGTTTGAAATTCTGGCTCGTGGCAACCCATTTGAAACGAACACGCCCCGCAGACTGTTCCTGCGGGGCGTGATGTGCTCGGTCACCATTCCTACTTCTTCTTCGGGACTGTCAACTCGTCGGCCTTGACCAGCTTTTTCAATTTATCCATGTCCTTCTTAGCCGCTTCGATGTGTTCGTGAATGTCGGCACAGCAGTTCGGAAGCTTTCCCGCTGCATCGCCCTTCTTGATGTAGTCTGCCGCCATGTCACAGTGTGCCGCTGCCTCGGCGTGATGCTTCAGGATCGAATCAACAAGCTTCACGACTTCAGGGTCTTTCGCGTGAGCCACCTTGACCGACTTCAGGAGTTCGTCGGATTTTGTCAGGCTCGTTTTCACCGACGCCGCTTGCTCCTGAATCACTGCGGGGGCCGCTTTGGGGTTAACTTCAAGCGTGTTGTACAGGATTTGGACGTGTTCCTGAGCGTGTCGCTGGTGGGTCGCGGACGATGTCACTTCGCCGCGGCTCTTGGCACCGGCATCAGGCCCAATCGTGGTCTGGGCGAACACCAGAGAAACCATTGTCAGGGCGACCGCCGCCAAACCTGTTCCGCAGAGTTTTCGATTCATTATCTGTTCCCCTCAAATGAAGTGCCTTTTCGGGGAGTGAACCGCTGTGAGACATTCGCACAGTGCCGATCCCCAATGACAGGGGGACAATGCAGTTGGTGTGCCACTTACCTCTTGATACCGCTGTGAACAAGAAACCTTTACGTCCTTCGGTATTCCGCCACACAGCCATCAGCAGTCATATTTTCGGTGTGGCGATTATTGACCGCTTGGAAAATTCAGGCTCAATCACGCGGGATCAAATGAATCGCCGTGCCTTGAGTTTCGCGGTCACCGGGTCGCTAATGCGCTGATGCAATTCTTCGCGGGGCCAGCGCTGTCAGATCAAAGCCGCAGTCGAGACTGATCCGGACCAACGGGCCTTCGGAGATGAGCGACTCTCTGTCAGTGACTGCGCCGAATTGTCTGCGGGGACACTGGCGAGGACCGCGCATGGAATTTGTCCCTGCTCCTACGAATGAGTCCTGCGGAACCGGCAACCTGTTGCTGCCGGTTGCTGCACGAACCCATGCCGACGGAGCCATTCCGCTTCCGTGGCCCCGAGCTCCGTGAAGCCACATTCCATGGCGGTGGCCTGCCATTGCTTGGCAATTTCCACGCTGATCCGCAGCAGATTCTTTCCCAGTCCCGCGTCGCGCGAGCCGTCCCGCACCAGCATGTCGAACGAGACCGGAACCGGGGGAGTCGCGTCGCCCGCTCGGGTGCAGAACATCATTTGTCCGGTGCCTGACCACTTGCTGCGGAATTGCTGTTTTGCACCCCGCCCGCTCCGAAGAAACTTTGGGATGCACCCGGCCGATGCAGCAGCGCGACACCGCACCAGTCGCCCCTCGCATCTCTGGCGACGAGCACCACTTCCCGATCGTAGTCGAGATAGCAGCCTCGCTCGGGAAATCGCGGCAGATCCGCCCACCACGCGCACGCCGAATTCGACAACCAAGCGCGTGCTTCGGGACGGCGGGTCCACGCGGCCCAGGCCGCTTCATCACCCGGATGTGCCGGTCGAATGGTGATCGCCGTGCCATCGCCGAGTCTGACGTTCCAATGCCACTCCAACGGATAGGGACGAATTGCCAGAGGTGATGACGTTCCGGGCTCACTGGACGATGAGCCGTTCGACAGCAGCCGCGCATCCAGCGCGATCACTTCGTCGGCCGTCACCAGCAATGGATTGATTTCCGCAGTCGCAATCTCTGGCAGCTCCTCAACCAGTTGGACGAAATTCGCCACGACTTCGCGCAGCCGCGGCAGATTCACACCGGGACGTCCGCGATAACCTTCCAGCAACGGATACAGCCGCAATGAACGGAGCATGCGATCAATGCGGCTATCGTCCAGCGGGGGGAGTTCCAAGACCGAGTCCCGTTGCAGCTCCGCCGTGACGCCGCCGGCTCCGAGCAGGATGACCGGTCCGAACCGGGGATCGCGCGTCATGCCGAGCAGCAGTTCGACACCGCGCGCCGCGGAAACCATGCGCTGCACGGCAATCCCCTCAATGCCCGCCTGCGGACTGTGATTCCGAACGGCGGTCATGATCTGTGAGTATCCCGCGCGCACCGCCTCCGCATTGGCCAAGTTCAGCAACACGCCACCCACATCGGTCTTGTGCGAGATCTCGGGCGAGACGACTTTCATCACGACCGGATACGTCAACCGGTCCGCCAGCGCGACCGCCTCGTCCACCGAATGGGCGACACAAGTCTGCACGACCGGGATGCCATAGTCTGAGAACAATTGTTTGGAGAGAACTTCGCCCAGCAGTCCGGGCGACGCGCCCAGCCGCGCGCGCCATGCGTGGGTGATGGATGAGATCGTCGACGTGGCGACCGAGTTGGCGACCACCGCAGCGCGCGGGGCGTTGCCCACGCGGTTAAACGAATGCGAGGACGAGGGTGGGGACGTCGGCAGATAGATGGCGGCCGACTCGCGCAGCCGACCACTCGACGCCAGATGAGAGAGCGCGTCGACGGCCTCTTCCGGGAAATCGTACACGGGGACACCGGCAATCTTCAGTCGTTGCCGACCGGCTTCGACAGCGGGTCCGCCGATCCACGACGCGACGATCGGCTTCGATGTCGTCGCGCGCGCCGCGATCACCGCGTCCGCAATGCGATCCGGTTCGGTCATCGTCTGCGGGGTGAGAATCACCAGCAGCGCATCGACGTTGGAGTCCTCAAGCGCCGCGCCGATCGCGGCCTGATACCGCTCGGCCGAGGCATCACCCAGAACATCCAGCGGATTCCCGTGCGACCAGCAGATTGGCAGGTGCTGGTCGAGTTTCTCGATGGTGCCGCGATCCAATTCCGCGAGGCGTCCGTGTCGAGCCAGCCAGGCATCGCACGCCATGACACCCGGTCCCCCCGCGTTGGTGACGATGGCCAACCGGTCACCCGACGAATGACCGCGACCGACCAGCAGCCGGGCGCAGTCGAACAGCTCTTCAATCGAATTCACCCGTTCGATCCCCGCGCGGCGGAAGGCCGCGTCGACAACCGCATCCATGCTGGCGATCGCCCCCGTGTGCGATGCCGCCGCGTGTGATGATTCGGCGAACCGCCCCGATTTGTAGGCCAGAACTGGTTTCCGCCGCGTACACGCCCGCGCCGCCTCCATGAAGTGCCGCGGATCGTCGACGCCTTCGATGTACAACAGCAGCGCCTCGGTTTGCTCGTCGGCGGCGAAGTAGTCGATCAGATCCCCCATGCCGACATCCAGCATGTTGCCGGTCGAGACGCACGCGGCAAAGCCGATCTCGCGCTCCACCGACCAGTCGAGGATGCCGGTCACCAGCGCCCCCGACTGCGACAGAAACGTGAGTCCCCCCGCGCGCGGCATGACCGGTGAAAAGCTCGCGTTCAGTCCGATCGCCGGTCGCAGGATTCCCAGACAATTCGGTCCGACGATCCGCAGATCGGGAAACGCGCGCCTGGCTGCCAGCAGTTGCACCTCACACTCGCGACCGGCCGCCCCCGCTTCACGAAAGCCGGCTGAGATCACGACCATTCCGCGTCCTCCCCGTCGACCAAAGTCCCGCGTCAACTCGGGCACGGTCGCGGCAGGAGTGCAGACCACCAGCAGGTCCGGCACTTCGGGAAGTTGCTCCAACGACGGATACGCCGTCTGCCCCAGCACGACAGCATGCTTGCGGTTGACCGCGAACAACCGCTCGCGAAACGGCGACTCCAGCAGATTCTTGAAGACCGCTCCGCCGACCGAACCCGGCTGATCGCTGGCCCCGACGACCGCGACGGAGCGCGGATTGAAGATCGCATCCAGAGTCTGTCGAGCCATCAGGTTCTTCCTTCTGTGGTAGTGGTCAACCAACTTGAATTTGAGGGGTTGCCTGCTTTTCGTACTCGTACTCGCCAATGATCGAGCATCACTTCCCGCTTTTCGAAGAGTTCGAGTACGAGTACGAGTTCGAGGTATCCCACAAAGCGAAACTGGTCGACCAGTATCGCTGACCGGGAGGGCGAGTGTTCTCTCGTTTGCCGAAACGTGGACTCAGCGAACCGCGTTCCATTGCGACGCATCATCCGGAACCGACTGCGCGGTGGGCTGGCGAATTCCCTTCACGAAAACCGGCCGTCTTGCTTCTCGGTCGGACCCGCTGGGCGGTAAGATCCCCAGCCCACGAATTCGGTTGATTGGTCCACCTTCTCAGGAGCGTTTGCTGATGTCCACCCGACGACATTTTGCTCGATTGCTGGCGGCCGTGATGGTCGCCGCCGGTCTCGGTCTGACTTCCCGCGCTGCCGACACCACCGACGGCAAGTTGTTCACGCAGGTTCCCGAAGTCGCACCCGCTGCGGGACAACCTGTTCCCGCGGCCAAGGACGATCCTGCGGCGAAGAAGGCGATCAATGACGGCCCCGCCCCCTCCTGGATCTGGGGGGCCGATGCCAACAAGAACTACGTCGTGCGCAAGACGTTCAAGGGGAGCGCCCAGTTCGTGCGGCTGCGCGCCACCTGCGACAACTCGATGACCCTGTACGTCAACGGCAAGAAGGTCGCGTCGAGTGACGACTGGCACGCGCCGGTCGAGGTCGACATCAAGGAGCATCTCACTCCCGACGAGAACGTCGTGGAAGCGGAGGTCGCCAACTCGGGCGGCATCGCGGGCTTCGTGGCGAAGATCATCCTGGTCGGTCGCGACGGCAATGACCGGTTCATCGTCACCGACGATTCGTGGCAAGTCGCCGAATCGCGCAACGCGAAAGAGACCGTGGCGGCGAAAGTCGTCGCGAAACTGGATGGCCATCCCGGCGGAAAAGCGTTCCTCGGTGAAGTGGACACCAACACGGCGCGCGATCTGTTCAATCTGCCGCCCGGCTTTCAGGTCCAGCGGCTGTTCACCGTCCCCAAGGAGACGCTCGGTTCATGGGTCAACATCACCACCGACAACAAGGGGCGGCTGATCGTCAGCGATCAGGGGGACAAGGGACTCTGCCGGATCACACCACCGCCGATAGGCAGCACAGAGCCGACCCAGGTCGAACTGCTCGATGTGAAGTTTGGCAACAAGCAAATGTCCGGCGCGCAGGGATTGCTGTGGGCGTTCGACAGCTTGTACGTCGTCTGCAACGGCGGACCGGGGAGCGGGCTCTATCGCTGCAAGGACACCGACGGCGACGATCAGTTCGACTTGGTCGAGTTGCTCAAGGCGATCCCCGGCGGGGGCGAACACGGACCGCATGCGATTCGGTTGTCGCCCGATGGCAAGTCGCTCTTCATCTGCTGCGGCAATCACACGAAGTTGCCATTCGAAGTGAAGACGAACGCTCCGCCGCAGACGATGGGCGGTCAGCGCACCGAGCAACTTCGCGCCACTCTGCCCGAAGGTTTGACCAGCCGGTTGATGCCGAACTGGGACGAAGACTTGTTGCTGCCACGGCAGTGGGACGGCGGCGGTCACGCGGTGGGCATCCTCGCGCCGGGCGGGTGGATTTGCAAAATCGATCCGGACGCCAAGAACTGGGAAGTCTTCAGCAGCGGCTATCGCAACCAGTTTGATTTCGCCTTCAACGCCGACGGCGAGATGTTCGCCTACGACGCCGACATGGAATGGGATTTCGGTTCACCGTGGTATCGTCCGACGCGGGTCGTCCACGCGACCAGCGGCAGTGAGTTCGGTTGGCGCAGCGGCACCGGCAAGTGGCCGAGCTACTACATCGACAGTCTGCCGGAGCTGATCAACATCGGCCCCGGCTCGCCCGTCGGCGTCGAGTTCGGTTACGGCACCAAGTTCCCCGCCAAGTATCAGAAGGCGTTGTTCATCTGCGATTGGACCTTCGGCACGATGTACGCCATCCACATGGAACCGTCCGGCTCCAGCTACAAAGCGACGAAGGAAGAGTTCGTCTCGCGCACGCCGCTGCCGCTGACCGACTGCACCGTCGGGAAGGACGGAGCCTTGTACTTCACCATCGGCGGCCGAGGCGCTCAGTCCGAGTTGTTCCGA
>JANMLE010000773.1:0-2577 GCA_031372385.1 Planctomycetota bacterium
TTGTTCCTCAAGGGCGGCCCGTGCCTGCAAGTGGATTTGGCCGCGACCTATCAGCAGACCAGCGAACAATTACGACTCCCCTAATCCGCCGTCGCTGTTGGCGGCATTCCTTCAACCTCAAGTCAGAATTCCATCCAACCATGTCGATCCTCGTTGACAAAAACACGCGCGTCATCTGCCAAGGCATTACCGGTAAGACGGGCCTATTCCATTCGCAGCAATGCCGAGCCTACGGCACTCCGTTCTTCGGCGGCGTCACGCCTGGCAAGGGGGGCACCGAAGTCGATGGCTTCCCGGTCTTCGATTCGGTCGATGAAGCCGTTCGCAAGACGGGAGCGAATTGCTCGCTGATCTTCGTGCCGCCGGGAGGCTGCGGCGACGCGATCCTTGAAGCGGCCGCGGCCGGCATCACGTTGATCGTCGCGATCACCGAAGGCGTGCCAGTCCTCGACATGGTTCGCACCGCCGACGTGCTCGCCACCAAGTTTCCGAAGAGCCGTCTGATCGGTCCGAACTGTCCGGGCATCATCACTCCCGGCATCGCCAAGATCGGCATCATGCCCGGCTACATTCACAAGCCCGGCCCGGTGGGACTCGTCAGCAAGAGCGGCACGCTGACTTATGAAGCCGCCTGGCAACTTGGCAACGTCGGGCTCGGCCAATCGACTGCCATCGGCATCGGCGGCGATCCGATCATCGGCACCATGTACATTGACCTGCTGCGGATGTTCCAGGCAGACCCGCAGACGGAAGCGATCCTGATGATCGGCGAAATCGGCGGCAATGCCGAAATCCAGGCGGCCGAGTTCATCAAGTCCCACGTCACCAAGCCGGTCGCCGCCTTCATCGCCGGAGCCACGGCCCCGCCAGGCAAGCGGATGGGTCACGCCGGCGCGATCATCTCCGGCGGCGCAGGCACCGCCGCCGAAAAGCAAGCCGCCCTCGAAGCAGCCGGAGTCGAAGTCGCCAAGAGTCCCGCCGACATGGGTGTCGCCGTGCAGCGTGCGATTGCAAAGAGAAAGTAGGCAGCAGCGGCTTCTGCTGCACACCTTCCAAACTCGGGCGTCAGTTACTGGGTTGGAACAATCGACGAGGTTTCGTGTTTCGACAGTTTTTCATTAGGTAACTGGGGGGGCTTCGCATGTTCGGACTCTTCAAACGTCGTGCTGCCGGACTTGGGAAGCCTTCGCTGGATTCCGTTCGCTTCGACACAAACGGATATGCAGCGCAAGGTGAGCCCCAGCCTGGCCAGATACGTGTCTGGCACACCCCTGATGGAGATGGTCTCGGTATCTACTATTTTCCGTTGCCGCCTGACCTGCCTGCGAACGCCTCGTCGGTAAACGAGTTGGCCGATTTTTACCAAAGCATGCTTGGGGAATCGGGTGGCAAGTTGGTTGAGTTGAGCGTCATTGTCACTGGCGGCTGTTCGGCGATTCGAACGATCCTCTCCGTTCCCCAGCAGCCATCTGGCCGCTCGTACGTTGGCTCGCTGACTTTACCGTTCCGGGATTTCAGTTTCGTCGTTAAATGTCAGTGCATGGAGATTGGATTGACTGGGGCTAAGGAAGCGTTGTTGTTCGATCGAAGTCTGGCAGAAGAGCGAGCGACAAAGGCCGAGGATAGTTTGTCGAAGTTGCCGGGATTGGATTCGGATGCTGAACGACATGACGAAGAATTTCCCGATCATCCGGTGGCACGCGCCCGTCGAGTTCTAGATCACGTCGCCCAATCGTTGGTTGTGGCGGACGATGTCCGTGACCTGCCTAATTTCGTTCTCCCAGAGAACCGGGACCGGATGTAACGACTCATTTCCAAGTTCGGTAGGGTGGGCGGCACCGCCTCTCCGAAGACATGCACGAGAAGTCACGGCATGGCGGCCACGCAATTTCCAAACTGAAGCAGTCCGTATGACGCAGGACCAATCTTCGCCGCGCGTGATCGTGCTCGGTGGACCGAACGGGGCCGGGAAGACCAGTTCGGCGAGGACGTTGTTGGCGGAGACGTTGGGGGTGATGGCGTTCGTCAACGCCGATGTGATCGCCCAGGGGTTGTCGGGCTTCGCGCCCGAAACTGTGGCGTGGGAGGCGAGCCGGATCATGCTTGAACGTCTGCACGCTCTGGCCGAACGGCGCGAGGACTTTGCGTTGGAGACGACGCTGGCGGCCCGATCGTATTCGTCGTGGCTCCGTCGACTGCGCGAATCAGGCTATCGTGTTCACCTCCGCTATTTTTGGCTGGCGAGTGCGGACCTCGCCATCGCGCGCGTCACCGAACGGGTCCGCAGCGGGGGCCATTCGATCCCCGAATCGACCATTCGATCCCGTTACCGGCGGAGCATCAAGAATCTCATGACGCTTTATCTGCCATTCGTGGACTCATGGATCGTGTACGACAACTCGGTGCAAGGTCTTCCTGTCGTTGTCGCCCGAGGTCGCGAGGGGATGACTGAGATTCTGCAATCCGAGGTATGGACACAAATCGACGAGGAGGCTTCCCGTGATTGACCGAACCAATGGCCACGCCGTTGCCGACTCGGACTTCGAGGCCCAGGACGAGGCTGTCCGCAGGGCGATG
>JANMLE010000840.1:0-1109 GCA_031372385.1 Planctomycetota bacterium
TACGTCGTGCTGATCCTGATGTTCTTCTCGATGCTCTTCTGGGCGTTCTTCGAACAGGCCGGCAGTTCGGTCAGCAACTTCACCGACCGCAACGTCGACCGGATCGTCGGCGGGCGCGTGCTGACGTCGGCGGATGTCGGCAAGAAGCTGGAGCGGCTCCCCATCACCTCCGCGCTGCTCGGTCGGACTGTCGCCGACCGCGACTGGAATTTGCAACTGGTCGACACCGCACAGTCCGTCGCCCGAGTGACGGTGGTCGAGGCTGCGGACGAGGCGTCGAACGCCGAGATTCAGACGGCCGTCAACACGGCCGCGCTGAACGAAGTGGATCGCCTCATCGAAGCCTCCGGAGACGCTCCGGTGTCGGCGTTGAAGCCGGTCAATGTGGTCCGCGAAACCAAGGCGACGCCGGTCGTTTCGAATGGAACCAAGCCGGCGGCGAAGTCGGGAAAGAAACCGGCAGCGCGCGATTGGCGACTGAAACTGCAGCGGGCGTTCCTGGCCAAGGAACTGCATCCGACGCTCGATGCCGTGGTTGTCACCAAAGAGATGGTCGGCATGAAGGTCGATGGACGCGAAGTGAAAGCGAGCATCTTCCAAGCGGTCAATCCCGTCGTGATCCTGATTTTCGGACTGCCGCTCACGCTGATCTGGGCGTTCCTCGCGGCCCGTCGACTGGAACCCAACACCGCGGTGAAATTCGCGATGGGACTGCTGCAACTCGGCCTGGGCTTCGGAGCTTTCTGGCTGGGGACGCAGAACTGTTCGTCACACGGCATCGTGGCGATGGGTTGGCTGCTGCTCGGTTACACGTTGCAGACGACGGGTGAGTTGTGTCTGTCGCCGGTCGGCTTGTCGATGGTCACGAAACTCTCCCCCGCGCGCATGGTCAGCACCGTCATGGGAGCCTGGTTCCTGGCGACGGGGTTTTCAAACTATCTCGCCGGAATGATCTCGGCGCTGACCGGCATCGCCCACGGCGGCGAAGACACGACGTTTCCACCGCCAATCGAAACCGTCCACGTGTATGGCGGCGTCTTCGCCCAAATCGCCATTGCCGGCCTCGTCTCGGGCGTGCTGCTGCTGCTGCTGTCACCCCTGCTGGTGCG
>JANMLE010000861.1:0-1611 GCA_031372385.1 Planctomycetota bacterium
GTGTGGTTCTGCACGAGCACACCGTTGTGCAGCACAGTCACGTGGCCGGGCTTGACGATCGTGCCCTGCTCGTTGAAGCGCGGAGCCGTGTAGATGATGTCGTACGTTTGCCATTCCCCCGGCTTGCGGCAGACATTCACCAGCGGTGGCTTCGTCTTGTAGAGCGCCGCGGCCTGTCCATCGAAGTAGGTCGTGTTGCCGAACGAATCCAGGATCTGCACCTCGTACAGATTCGCCAGGAACACACCGCTGTTGCCACGCCCCTGTCCGCTGCCGACAACCTTCTCGGGACTGGCCCATTCCATGTGCAGTTGGCAGTCTCCGAACGAGGCTATGGTGCGGATGTCTCCACCGCGCGACGTCGCCTCGCCGTTCTCGATGAACCACTTGTCGCCGCCGTCCCACTGCGACAGTTCCTTGCCGTCAAACAGGACCACCGCGTCTGACGGCGGGCCACCGACCGGGCCGGGATCGATGACGGCCGGCTCGGGCCAGACAATCCCGCTGACCCACTCCTTGCAAACGGCCAGTGAACCAAACCCCATCAGCAGTCCGCACACAAGCAGTGTGCGGCTGACAGAGAAGAAACGACGGAATCGGGCGAGTCGCATGGTGGAGAGTTCCTTGCTGTGATGCGGCGGCGTTCAAGACTCGATGGCGGGGGGATCGTATCAATCCCCGTTTCGGGTTCGCAACGAACTATTGAAGTTGCGGTGTTTTCATGGACGTAGCTGAATTCGCAAGAATTCAGACGACTTCGTTTCGATGCTTCAATCTGAATTCTTGTGAATTCAGCTACAAAACAACACAAGCGCAACTTCATCACGGCGAACTGCGGGTGCGTGAACGGAGCCGTGGGGAATGTCAGAACAGCCGCAGTTGTCCTGACGAGGGTTGCGGGCGGATGAAGTGATCGGCGGTCAACTTTGGCAGCGGCTGATCGAGACCGTGCTTGCGCGCGAACAGACGGAACGTCTGCTTGATCTGATCGGCGATCTGACCGGTGCCGCGCATCCGCTCGCCGAAGTTTGCCGAGTTCATTTCGCCACCACGCACCGATTGGACCAGACCGACGATCCGATCCCGCTTGAGTGGTTCGGCGCGTTCCAGCCATTCGAGAAACACCGGCTTGACCGCCAGTGGCAGCCGCAGCATCACGAACGACGCATGCCGCGCCCCCGCCTGTGACGCGGCTTCCAACAGCGCGGGCAGCTCGCTGTCGTTGAGTCCCGGGATCACGGGCGCGGTCATCACCCGGACCGGCACACCCGCCGCCGTCAGATCCTGGATCGCCCGCAAGCGTGCTGCGGGAGAACTCGTGCGCGGCTCCAGCGTCCGCGCGAGTTTCGCGTCGAGAGTCGTCAAGCTGATGTTCACCTGGACGCAGCCGAACCGGGCCATCTCGCCGAGCAAATCAATGTCGCGCACGACCAGCGCGTTCTTCGTGACGATCGACATCGGTTGGCGGCAGGCCAGGCAGACTTCGAGGCATTGTCGGGTCAACTCAAACTTCCGCTCGCACGGCTGGTAGCAATCGGTCACGCCCGAGAAGGAGATCTCTTCCGGCACCCACGCCGCGCGCGCCAGCCAGTCCTGTAGCAGCGTCGCCGC
>JANMLE010000865.1:0-2130 GCA_031372385.1 Planctomycetota bacterium
GGTAGCGCGGATCTTTGCTGTCGAAGTTCGAGAAGATCGAGCGGATCGGCTGCTCGCGGGTGTCGGCGGCCGCCGTCACCAGCGTGTCGCCCTGCACCTTGCCCTTTAAATAGAACGCGAGCCGACCAAAACGATTTCCGCGCTAATCAAACGGAGCGCGAATGAGGAGTGCTGTCGAACTGGAGCCAACAGACAACTGCCGCTTCGCGGCGAGCAGCTCTCGGGCGTTGTTGCCGCACAGCTCCTTAGGAACCGGTGATCAGATCGCAGAACCACATCACAAAATACAGCGTAAGAGTGACGATCCCCGCGGCGAATGGAATCAGGAACAGGATGATCAGCGGACGCTTCAACGACAGCAGGTTGGTCATCACGCTGCCTCCCGCTTCCGGTTCGTCGCCGGTCAGGGGATCTTCGCCGGTTGCGATCGGTTCGCCGTCATGCGGCGGAGTCGCGGCGATGTCCTGATCGCGAACCTCGTCGTCGGCCGCATAGGACCAGCCGCACTGCGGACACTCCGGATTCTTGGGCCGAAGCTCGGCACCGCAGGCCAGGCATTTCTCGGGGTCGGCGGAGCCCAACAGGATTTCACGCTCGTCCCGTCGGATGCGCATCTGATCCAGAATTTCCAACGCGGCGTCCGCCTGGGACTGGCGGACTTGCAGCTTGATGTAGCCGACGGCGTTCCCCAGCATCCAGTCGGTGTTGACCGTTTCCGCGTCGGCCAGGAAGGTTTCAATTCCCGCCGACTGCATGGCGATCCGCGCACTCTCGGCCTGGGGAAGGAATTGGTATTTCTCGACCGTGACCAGTTCGTTGTTCATGATCGTTCGTCCCGAGCCTCAAGACGGTGCGGTCGCAATTCACAAATGATGGCGCGGATCGGGCGACTGAGAGTTGGGCAGTCGGCAGGAATTGACGTACCCGTAGGACGGATTTCCAATCCGTCCGGCATTGACGGACGGATTGGAAATCCGTCCTACGGCCCACGTCATTTGTCCTACGTCATTGGTCGTTGATTTCGCGCGGCCTGCCTTACTCTTCCGCCGCGGCCTTCTTCTTCGCCGCCTTCTTGGTTCCCTTTTTCTTGACCGCCTTCTTGGCCGGGGCCGGGGTGGCCGAGCGGGTGGTGCGTCCGCGACCGCGTTTGGTGGCGGGACCGCGGGCGGCCCGTTCGGCCAGCAGCGGCAGGGCTTCTTCCAGCGTGATCTGCAGCGGATCGCGTTCCTTGGGGATCGTGGCGTTGACCTTGCCGTGTTTGATGTACGCCCCGTAGCGGCCCTCGTACACCGCGACCGGTTCGTTGTCGTCGGGGTGCTTGCCGAGTTCCTTCAGCGGTAGCACGGGGGCCTTGGTCTTCTTGGCGGCGATCAGTTCCAGGGCGCGTGGCAGGTCGACGGTCAGCACGTCGTCGGTCTTGCCCAATGAGGCGAAGATCTTTTCGTGCTTCACGTAGGGACCGTACATCCCGACGCCCGCATTCACGACGTGACCGGTCTCGGGGTGATTGCCCAACAGACGCGGCAGGCTGAGATACGCACAGGCATCTTCAAACGTGAGCGTGGAGGGATCGCGGCCCTTGGGAATCGAGACCCGCTTCGGCTTGGTTCCGTCGTCCTGCTTTTCACCGAGTTGCAGATACGGGCCGAAGGGGCCGACCAGCAGGTAGATGGACAGGCCGGTTTCAGCATGAATGCCGAGTGACTGCGGGCCGCGCTGCTTCATCTCGATCAGTTTTTCGGCGACTTCGTTGGTAATGTCCGCGGGTGCCATGTCGGCCGGGATCGATGCCGTCACCGGCTGCCCATCGCGTTCGGTTTCGAGGTACGGGCCGAACTTGCCGACGCGGATGCGCGGGGTCAATCCCACGAAATTCAGCGTGCAGGCGAGCCGCGGGTCGATCGACTCTTCCTTGGTCTTGACCTGCTCGTCCAATCCGTCGGCCCCCAGATAGAACTGGGTGAGGTATTGCTGACGGTGTCCTTCCCCATTGGCGATGTCGTCCAGATCCTGTTCCATCTTCGCCGTGAAGCCGAGATCGACCAGTTTGGGGAAGTAGGTCTCCAGCAGTTGGATGACGGCGAACGCGGTGAACGTCGGGACCAGTTGATTGCCGGTCTTCACGACGTA
>JANMLE010000969.1:0-2467 GCA_031372385.1 Planctomycetota bacterium
GCCAGAACGAGTCGCGCGGCGTCCTCATCCTCGCGGCCCAGCAACTGGGGGGACCGTTCGATCAACGTGACCTCCGAACCGAGTCGCGCGAACGACTGAGCCAGTTCGCAGCCGATCGGTCCGCCGCCAATCACCGCCAGCCGTCGCGGCAATTCGGTCAGCGAGAAGACCGTCTCGTTCGTGAGGTATCCAGCATCGGCGAGTCCCGGCGTGTCCGGGTGCGCGGCGCGCGCTCCGGTGGCGATGACCGCCCGTTTGAACCGCAGCGTCTGCCCGGCCACCTCGATCGCATCCGGCCCCGAAAACTGCGCGCTGCCCAGAAAGACGTCGACTCCCAAACTGCGGAATCGCGCGGCGGAATCGTGGGGCGCGATCTCGGCACGGAGCCGTCGCAGTCGTTGCATGACGGCCCCGAAGTCTGGCTGCGGTCCACCGGGGACATGCACGCCGAATCGTGCGGCGTCACGAATGGCCGCCGCCGCGCGGGCCGCGCTGATCAAGGCTTTGGACGGCACGCAGCCGACGTTCAGACAATCGCCCCCCATCAGATCGCGTTCGATCAGGGCGACTTTCGCACCAGTCCCGCCGCGCCCGCGGCTGTGACCAGTCCCGCGGTCCCGGCGCCGATCACCACGAGGTTGTATCGTCCCGACGGAGTGGGGTTCGTCCAATCGGCCGGATGGACGTGGCTGGCCAGTCGCAGATTGAATTCGTCGGTGGGAAGCAGCGCGGGGTGAGTCATCGTGGGCAACTACTCCTGTTCATCGGTGATCCTGTTCTTGGTTGATCCCGGCCGTGGATCGACGAGCCACAACATTCATCAGCTTCTTGACGGCGAGCGGAAACAGTCCCAGCAACGTGAAGGCGAGGGCCAGTTGCCACGTCAGGATGCCCGACAGGCCGTTGTCCCGCAGAGACTCCAGGCTACCGACCGACGCGCCGGCGTAGACGTAGACGCACGTCCCCGGCAGCATGCCGAGTTGGCTGACCCACCAGAATGTCGAAGTCCGAACGGGCGTCAATCCCATCACCAGATTGACGAGAAAGAACGGCACCTGCGGAATCAGTCGGAGCGTGAACAGGTAGAACGCACCCTCGCGCGCGAGAGCCTCATTGAACGCCGCCAGCCGGTCCCGAAAGCGTGTCTGAATCGCATCCCGCAACAGGAACCGGGACAACAGAAACGCGATCGTCGCCCCCAGCGTCGAGGCGAAACTGACCAGCACGAGGGCCCGCCAGAATCCGAACAGCCAGCCGTAGACCAACGACATCAACGCCGCGCCCGGCAGCGACAGTCCGGTCACCACGACATAGAGCAAGAACGCCGAACCGAGCACGAGCAGCGGTTGGTCCACGACCGCCTGTCGCAGCGCGGCTTGCTGGCGGACCAGCGCATCAAGCGATATCGCATCGCGGCTTCGCACGAAGACCGCGGCCACGATCACGACAGCCAGCAACACCACCACCCGACGCAGCCACGCCGATCGACGCGGTGTGGACGCGGACTCGGTTTCGCTGGAAGCGGAATTCGATTCGGGCATTGTTCATCGGTCCGCGAGTGGTCGGCCAACTTGAG
Organism: Planctomycetota bacterium; assembly: GCA_031372385.1. GTDB lineage: Bacteria > Planctomycetota > Planctomycetia > Planctomycetales > Planctomycetaceae > Schlesneria. The sequence continues at coordinate 1,577 of JANMLE010000969.1, forward strand.
ATTGCCCGGTGGCCCGGACGATCTCGTCCAAGCGAATTGATCGAGCCAACAGTAGAACGAACTGCGGGTCATCGGCCAATGGCACTGACCCAAGTGAGCGGTAGCTGAACTCGCAAGAGTTCAGAGTATCGCCGAAACCGGCTGAATTCTTGCGAATTCAGCTACGTCGAGCAGCAACGTGAATTTGAAAGTCGCTCAAAGTCAGTGCCATTGGTTCGTCGGCAGTGGCCACGGGCCGCCGGTGATGGCGAACGACCGGGTGGGACCGTAAACTTCCCGCGGCGATTTCCACAGCACTCTTGCAGGAGCCTCATCATGGTGTTGCGTTGGTTGGGATCGGGATTGTTGCTGGCCGCGTGTGTGATCCTACCGTTGTCGATCCGGGCCGCGGATGAACCGGGGTATCGCCCGTTGTTCAACGGCAAGGATCTGACCGGTTGGGACGGAGACACCATGCTGTGGAAGGTGACCGACAACTCCATCGTCGGCGACTCGCCCGGCATCAAGCACAACCAGTTCCTCTGCACGAAGGAAGAGTACGGCGACTTCGAACTCAAGCTGGAGTTCCGCGTGAAGGACGGCGCGGGAAATTCCGGAGTACAGTTCCGCACGAAGCGCGTTCCCAACAGCACCGAAGTCTCCGGCTATCAGGCCGACATCGGTGAGAAGTATTGGGGCTGCCTGTACGACGAATCCCGCCGCAACAAGGTGCTGGTCCAACCCCCCGCCAGCTTCGAGGCAACCCTGAAGAAGGGGGACTGGAACGAGTACACGATCCGCGCCGAAGGGGACCACATCGTCCTGAAGATGAACGGCGTGACCACGGTCGACTACCGCGAACCGGACGCGGACATCGCCCGGTCGGGAATCATCGCGCTCCAAGTCCACAGC
>JANMLE010001059.1:0-1267 GCA_031372385.1 Planctomycetota bacterium
ATTCTTGTTCTTCTTGGGGTTCTGCGGTTTCGCGGCGGCCTTCTTGTTGTTCTTGGCCGTGTCGGCGCTCTTGCGGTCGACGGCACCCAGCCGCCGCAGTTCGGCCATCACGCGGGTCCGCTCGTCGTTCAGCGCGGCGACCGCCGCCGCATGCTGTTCGCGAATCTGCCGGGCGGCGGGATCGCCGGTCAATTCGCGAAAGCCCGTGTTCTTCTGGCGTCCGTTCCCCTGTCCGCCGCCGGTGCTGTAGAGCGTGTCGGTGCTGGTGAACAGTCCCGCCATCGCGTAATACTCGCGCGTCGGGATCGGATCGAACTTGTGATCGTGGCAGCGCGCACAGGCCACGGTCAGCGCCATGAAACTCGTTGTCACCACCTCGATCTGCTCGGCGACAACGTCCATCTGAAAGTCGGGGTTGTTCTGTGCGCGGGGCTTGGACCCGAGCGCCAGGAAGCCGGTTGCGATCAACTGTTCATCGTGCTGCCGGGTGTTGTCGAAGGGAAGCAGATCGCCGGCGACCTGATCACGGATGAACTGATCGAACGGCTTGTCTGTGTTGAAGGCGTTGATCACATAGTCGCGGTAGCGCCAGGCATGCGGAAACGTGACGTTGTCGGTGTTGCCATTCGATTCGGCGAAGCGGGCCACATCGAGCCAGTGACGCGCCCATCGTTCGCCAAACTGTTTTGAGGCAAGCAGCCGATCAACGAGCGCCTCTTTCGCCCGCGGAGACTTGTCTTTGAGGAATGCGTCGACGTCCGCGGGAGTCGGCGGGAGTCCTACCAAGTCGAAGTAGACGCGACGCACCCACGTTCTTGGATCGGCATCGCCGACGGGCTGCAACTTCTTCGCTTCCAATTCCGCCAGCACGAACTTGTCGACATCGCCGCGGGGCCAGGCCGCGTTCTTGACGGCGGGCGGCGGCGACTTCTGGGGTGGCTGAAATGCCCAGAATTGGCGGCCCGCTTCGACGTCAATTTCCTTCTTCGCCACGACGGGCTCTTTGCCGGTCGACTCACGGGGGTCGGGTGCTCCCATCTTGATCCACGTCGCGAAGTCGGCGACGACTTGATCCGGCAGCTTCTTGTTGGGTGGCATTTCAAGGCCGTCATGCCGCAGCGCTTCGATCAACAGGCTGTCATCGGGACTGCCGGGGACGATCGCGGGGCCGGACTCACCGCCGCGCAGCAGCCCGTCGCGCGATTCCAGCACGAGGCCCCCCTTGACCTTGCTGCCGTCGCGTGTGGAGTGACATTCGTAGCAGCTC
>JANMLE010001063.1:0-4533 GCA_031372385.1 Planctomycetota bacterium
GGCCGGCGGCAAGTTCGACTTCACCGCCAAGTGGTGGAACCCCGGCTGGTATCAGCGCCTCGTCGATCACTTTCAGGGTCGGATTCAATTCGTCCAATGCGGTGAAGCACATCACTGGCACCCGCCGTTGAAGGGCGTCATCAATCTCGTCGGCCAGACGAACCTCCGCCAGTTTGTCCGGCTGATGTACCACGCCGACGGAGTGGTCTGTCCCGTCACGTTCGCCATGCATCTGGCCGCCGCGGTCGAGACGAAGCCCGGCCGGCCGAAGAACCGTGCCTGCGTCGTGATCGCCGGTGGCCGCGAACCATCGCAATGGGAAGCCTATCCGCATCACCAGTTTCTGCACACCAACGGCGCGCTCCCCTGTTGCGACAACGGCGGCTGCTGGAAGTCGCGCTGCCAGCCGGTGGGAGACGGCGACCCCAAGGACTCGGACCTGTGCCTGCTGCCGGTCGAGGTCTCCCCCGACCTGCGGATTGCAAAGTGCATGCACCTGATCACGCCGGAGGATGTCATCCGCAGCATCGAGATCTACTACTCGGGAGGCGCACTGCAATACAACGCCGCTTCCGCTATCATCCCTCACAATCCCAACGAATCTCCGGCTCAATAACCAAAGGATGGAACCATGCCGACCGACATCAGCAGCGAATCTTCGTCCTCGTCCTCGGACTCCAGTTCCTCCAGTTCGAGTCAATCCTCGTCCGGTCCGGGCTCTTCGAGTTCGAGCAGTTCCTCCCCGTTCAGTTCGAGTTCGTCGTCGAGTTCCCCGACGATGTCCAGCGAATCCAGCGGGAGTGCTCCCTCGACGGCCAGCAGTTCGCTTTCTTCGGCGAGTGAAAGCAGCGCCTCTTCCGGCACAAGTGTGCCGTCCTCCAGTTCATCCGCTCCGAGTACGGACTCTTCGTCGAGTCTGTCCGATTCGTCCGGCAGTTCGTCATCACTCTCGTCGGGCGAACTGTCGTCCTCCAGTTCATCGAGTTCCAACCCCTCCTCTTCCAGTACGGATTCCTCGTCTTCGTCGGGTTCCTCCGAGTCATCCAGCAGTTCGCCATCTTCGTCAATCAGTTCGAGTTCGTCCGTCCCGTCCGACAGTTCGTCGTCCTCATCAAGTTCGTTGAGTTCCAACCCCTCCTCTTCCAGTTCCAATTCCTCGTCCTCATTTGGTTCCTCCGAGTCATCCAGCAGTGTGCCATCTTCATCACTCAGTTCGAGTTCGTCCGTCCCGTCCGGCAGTTCGTCGTCCTCCTCTTCGAGCGATCTGTCCTCCTCAAGTTCTTCGAGTTCCAACCCATCCTCTTCCAGCACCGACTCTTCGTCCTCATCGGGTTCGTCCGAGTTATCCAGCAGCCTGTCATCCTCATCAATCAGTTCGGGTTCGTCCGACTCATCGGGCAGTTCCGAGTCCAGTCCCTCGCCTTCGCCATCCAGTTCGTCGAGCAGCGATTCCTCCAGTAGCAGCAGTTCCAGCAGTCCGAATCTGGGGACAATCTTTATTTGTGGGTATTGGCCACCAACAAATATCGAAGTGCCTGACGGAATGCTCAAACAGTTCAAGGGGGGGACGCCGGGGACGTTCGGTGAGTACTTCACGGAAAATTGGGACGGTACTGGATATAACATCGTGGTGGTTGCTCCCACGTTTCCAAACCCACCAAACCCACCTAACGAATGGGGACGTGGCGCAGGGAGTTTGACTGTGGACTACCAGGACACATCCACTGTGTTCTGGGGTATGATGAATAAGTACAAGCCAATCGCCGTCATGACGACCAGCAGAAATCGAAACGACAAGGTTTGGATTCTCGAAATTGGAGCGAAAAACTTGGCGCAGGCGGATTGGCTTCTGCTACCCTTCAACGCTGGCCGAATGCCATTCATTGGCGGCGGTCCAGGTGATCCTGCCAGCGCTGCGGGTTTGCCGAATGCGGGACTTATGGCCAAGGCCGGGAACCCGCCTGACGCCACTAGAAATGCCGACCCGTTGTCGGGTGCCCTAAATGGCCTCGGATTAACGGACAATGCCAAAGCAATTCAGCAACTGATTATCAACGAATTCAATGCAACATTCGCTCCGGGCGACCTCCGTCCTGCACTAGACACTGAGTATCAAGGCGTCCCACCTGACAACTATGTCTCTGGTTTTGCGGGATATCACGCCTTGTGGTATAATGTATGGAGTAATTCCTGCAAAGCGGGGTGGCACACCCATGTTGGTTCGAACATCACTGTGGCGAACGCTTCCGCGGCGATCAAGCTCCAACTGGAAGTGCTCATTAATTGGTTGATAAACAACTAGGTGATTCGAGTGAATGATTCCAAGGGGGGCTGAACTCAGATGTCCTACATTCCGATGATAGTATTCTTTGTCCTGTGTATCGGCGCGTCTGGCCAGCCGGCATTTGGGCAACCGATGCCACCTGTTGCAACGCAGTGGAAGCAGAGCATCGAAAGGCGGTATACGGATTGGGACTATGATGGAAAGCGGATTCTCGGGCACGTCGATGAGGACATCTGCCTGTGGGACGCCGTGACAGGGCAGTTGCTTCACAGGCTGAAAGGTCACCAAGAGCGAATCCACAAAGTTCAGTTCAGCCCGGATGGAAAGCACGCCCTCAGCAGTTCCTGGATTGAATCCGGGCCGATGACCAATTCCAAATCGGAAGATACGCGGACAATCCTGTGGGATCTGGCAACTGGCCAGAGGAAGCACGTCTTACCGGGCCAGGTGGCTGGAGAATTCAGCCCGGATGGAACTCGTTTCATCACGTACAGTGAAACTGAAGAGGTTACTTCATTCGACGCTGCGGTATGGGACGTTTTGACGGGACGTGAGTTGGTCAAGGTGAAGCTCGACCGCTATAGCGACCCTAAATTCCACCGTCTTCATTTCTCGCCGGACGGGACTCGTTTTGTCAACTTCCGTCATCAAGGGGGCGCTGTGCTCTACGACAGCAATGACGGACGCCAGCTAGGTGGAGTTTCATTCAATAACGGAATCCATCGCTATACGTCGACCGGCGCATTGGCGTACTTCGATTTGGTGAGGGAAATGGGAAGGGGAAAGATCTCACATTTCGACATCGTGTCGGGTCAGCCTCTACGGAGCTTCGAGCAATACCTGGACGGCTTTTTGGATGGCGCATGGTCGCACGATGGCCGCAAATTTGCGGGATTTCCCTTCGATGGCGCGATCAAGATTTGGGATTTTGAGTCCGGAACCGCGATCACGGGTGATCGGGGACGCAAATTCCATCAACATTTTGTGATCGTCAGCCCCGGCAACAGCCGCCTGGCAGCCACGTGGGGGGGAGGGCCTGTTGGAAACAAAGAAGTCGATCCCGAGTTCGGTTTGTATGACATGCAGACAGGTGCAGAGATCGCCGTGATTGGACATTCGAGGTCGGCACGCTTGATCGGCTTTTCTCCCGACAGCAAGACCGTTCTCGTCGTCAGTTCCAAGTTCGAGATCTACAACTCCGTTGACGGAAAAGTAATCCGCAGTCTCACCGTCGGACCGGTGGCAAATCCATGAGAGCGGCGTCTGCTTTGGGTCGGTGGATGTAGACCGGATAGAACTGCTGGGGAAACACTGTCACATGTCGAATGGAATTGAACGGTTTTGGGGTGACGGTCGGTTGCCGTTTGCTCCGGCCAGCGACCGGTTGTATGACGGTCCGCCGAAGCTGGGATTGGTCATCGGGACGTATGCCGCCGTGCCGTACGTGCATCTGCAACTGGAGGCTCGCCAGCGGCTCTATCCCGGCGTGCCGACGCTCGTGCATGACGATGCGAGTCCCGCCACGGACCGGTTGCGGGCGCTCTGCGACGAGTATGGCTGCGACTTCGAGACGAATGGTTCCCGGCTGCCGCATCATCTCGGGGATCTCAGCGTGTACGTCGGCGGTCTCAAGTGGGCCGAGCGGAAGGGGGTCGAACTGCTGCTCAAGCTGTCGCGGCGGTGGATCTTTCTCACCGATTGGACCGGCGATCTGCAGGCCCTGGCGATGGACAGCCAGAATCCGACGTTCTCGAACTACACCAAGTCGTACGCCTTCGGCTTCCGCACCGAATGCTTCGGGATGTCCGTCCGGCACTGGGCCTGTCCCCGCTTCTATCGCTCGGCCATTGAGCGGATCAACCACGGGGAGCATGTCTTCGTCGAAGCGTACATGCACCAGTTCGCCATCGACTTCGACAGCGCACTGGGAACTCAGGCCGACGACTGGAAGAGTGAGCATCCCGTCCCCGAGGAGCGCAAGGGATACGCCACATGGCCGCTGATGGGGACGGACCGCATCGACCCGCATCCCTCGGGCAATTACCTGTGGCACGATTCGCACCGCCCTGCGCAGTACGCCGAGCAGGCTCAACGCTGGGGCCTGCCGTACTCGGAGGCGGACTTCGCCGATCCCAATCAGGGGAATGGCCTCGGCCCGCCCAACCTGGCCGATGCGTTCTCGAAGCCGAGCGCGTGGTCCGGACTGGAAACGAAGTACCAGTGGTTCACCGCGCGTGTGCGGCCGATCG
>JANMLE010001719.1:0-5119 GCA_031372385.1 Planctomycetota bacterium
GGAGGCCACGAAGGGGCTGAACGTCGTGAAGACGGTCTATATGGAAGTCGATGTCGCCCCCGAGCAGCAGGTGGCCGAGGCGGACTACGTGACGGAACTGTGCCAGCGCGGCGACAACCCGATGAAGGCCGCCGTGGTCTCGGGCCGGCCGGGCACTCCCGGCTTCGAGCCGTACATCCGCAAGCTGGCGCAGAACAAGTTCATCAAGGGGATTCGCCAGGTCTTGCACGGCCCGTCCACGCCGGCCGGCTTCTGCCTGCAACCAAAGTTTGTGGAGAGCATCCAACTGCTGGGCGAACTGGGGCTGAGCTTCGACCTGTGCCTGCGATCGGGTGAAATCATCGACGCGGTGAAACTGGTCGACCAGTGCCCGAAGACCCGGTTCATCATCGACCACTGCGGCAACATGAGCGTCACGTCCACGGATCAAGACGCGCGCGCCAAGTGGCTCGATGGCATGCAGCAGATGGCCGCGCGGAAGAACACTGTCTGCAAGATCTCGGGGATCATCGTCTCGGCCAACAAGGACTGGAAGGCGGAGGATCTGGCCCCGAACATCAACGACACCATGAACACGTTCGGCGAAGACCGGATCCTGTTCGCCGGCGACTGGCCCGTCTGCACGCTCAAGGCGTCGTTCGCCCAGTGGGTCGGAGCGCTCAAGCAGATCGTCAAGGACCGGCCGGTGGCCTTCCAGAAAAAGCTGTTCCACGACAACGCGGCCAAGTTCTACGCGATCTGAGACGAACGCCAACCGAACCTCCGCTGAGATCCCAAGGCTCCTGGGCCAACGACAACGGCGAAGGCAGAGCGGGGAGAAGCGTCTGTCTCCGCTGGTGCTGTCGGCACACAGATGGGGCCGCTGGCACCCGACACCTTCGCCGTTGGCTCAGGGTTAAACGATTCCGCCGGGGCCGCGAGCGGTCTATTCGTTCGGAGGCTGAATCGTCACCGAGATCGCCCGGCCGCGCACAAGCTTTCCGTCAGCCAGCGATGCGATGGGCCGCAGCGTGACAGGGCCTGAACCGAGCGACTTCGGATCGAGCGTTGCCTTGCCGGACTCACCCGCGATCTTCGCGACGATCCGTCCCAAGTGGTGAAGGGTGATCTCGGCCGCCCCCGGACAGGCGGCTTCGATTTCGAGCGGCTTGTCGAAGTGATGGGCCGAACCGGATGGTGCCACCAGCTTCGGTTGCCGATCGATGTCTCCGTTGCGGACCGTGCAACTCGTTGTCCAGCGACCGATCGATTCGACCGCATCGTCGCCTGTCACCAGTAGCGTGATCTGATGTTCGCCATCGGTCAGCTTGGTCGTGTTGAACTCGATCGCTGCATTCGGCCGGACCGACATGAGGCGCTGGCCGTCAACGTACAACACGACATCAAGCGGTGTGATCCCGTCGGGTGATTCGGACTTCGCGAGCAGCGCGACCGTTCCCTGCCACGGCTTGTCGACAGCGGGGACATCGGCCGTCACTCTGAAATCACGCCGCCACGGATTGCAGAGTGGATCGCCGACGATCAGCAGTTGGTAGGGGCCCGTCACCGACAGATAGAACGCCTCGGCCAGCGAACAGCCGCTGGCGTAGTGAACGTGGATGAACGGGTTCGGGAACTTGGCTTGGATGGCATACGGTTCGGTCACTGTGCCTGACGAACCCGCCGCGCCGTGACGCAGGAACTCGGTCAACGGAGCCTGGCCGGCTCCCTTGGTCATCACGCCGCCGAAGCTGGTCAGGTGCTCGACGATCGCTCCGGGAAGGATCGTGCTTTCACTCGTGGGCCAGTCGAAATCGGCGCTGCCGATCATGGCTCCGGCCACCTGAGTTTTCTTCTGCGGCAAGACTCCCTCTTCGATGACGGCATCGACACCGAGCGTTTTCAGTTTGTCGACCGCCGACGCGAAGCCCCATTCGCGGGTGGTCGAGCGGACGTCACCGTTGCGCACGAAGTAGACGGTTCCCGTCGGACGAGTGCCGTCGGCCGCCGCGCTGCGCCGCAGACCGGTGATGACTTCGGCCAGCTTGGTGCCGCGTCCGGCAGTGATACCGAGCACCGTCGACAGCAGGAAGCGGGGCTGTTCGGACCGCTCGGTCGGCTCGCCGTTCGGTTGCCAGGCGATGTCGCTGCGAAAGCCCCGCGCGGGGAGAACTTCGAGTTTCACCGACCGCATCTCAGTCAGCAATGCTTTGAAGTCGGAGTTGTCCTGCAACAATTTCAGGTCGGCATCGCGCGCGGCATGCCGGTGATCAAACCACCCCGCCGCGACCGCCGCGCGCAGCGTCGCGAGCGCTTCGTCGCCCTTGTCCCGCGTCGCCAGCGCACAGGCCAGGTTGTAGAGCAACTCGGGTGATTGCGGATGCGCGTGGCTGAGTTGCCTCAGCGTCTCCATCGCCGTGACCAGCGTTGGATGATTCGCCGGCAGCAGCGCATCGGCGGGCTGTTCGTCGCGGTTGGCCCCGCGCGGACGGGACTCCAACTCCAGCGTTTGCACCGCCTCGGCATACCGCTTCAGTTCGTCGGGCTTCCAGGGTGTGTCGGCCGAGTGGGTGCCAAACCGCCGCGCGTACGTGTTCACATTCAGATCCAGGTACCGGGTGTCCTTCGCCGTGGTGAGTTGGTGCAGGAACGTCAGCCCGTTGATGGAGGCGACGGGGGTTAGAACCTGCGGAAGCTTCCGCTCGCCAACATCACCGTTGATGTGGATCGCGGTCGGCAGGTCGGCGGAATACGCCACGCACCGGATCTGCGGCCTCAAACCGCGCCGGTCGATGGCGGCCAGCACCGGCCCGAGGATCTGCTGCCGGAACTCCTCGACCGGCAACTGCTCGACATTCGTCACGCCGGTCAGAGTGACGATGTTGATGTCGGGAATGTTCCGCAGGTGCGCGTATTCATTGGCCACCGCGAGCGACGCGGGACTGTCGCCATTGACGACGAGCAGCACGGACTCGGGGGCCAGTCCGGCGACGGAGACTTTTTGGACACCGAGCGTTGTCACACAGAGGACCACGACACCGACGAGGAGTTTCAACCGCATGAACAGGCCCCACGCTCAACAGGGAAGACGGAATGGTCCGGCACCGCAAACTGCCGACGGTCTGAGGCGGGGCTATTTTGCCAAGACCCGCCGCGCGATGCACCCGTCCCATTCGCTGTCTCCCTCAATTCGCTGTCGCCTCTTCGTCCTGACGGAGAGATCGGCAGCGAATTGAGGGAGACAGCGACTGTCGGAATCGGAGACGCACTCCAGGGGACAAGCTTCGAACAGGGACACGATCGTCGAGTTGTGTAGCGACGAATGAGATTGCTGCGGTGGGGTTTGGGCCAGCCGCAGCCGCGAGAGGCATGACTCACCCGATTCCTCACGGGAGCGGCTCGAAAATGACTTCATCCATCATCAATCAGGCGATGGCACTGGCACGAGCCCCCCATTGCGGGCGTCGCATTGAATTTCGCCGCAGACGGGGTGGCGAGATGTCCCGGTGTGGATGACACTGTGTCTCGCCGATGGCATTCGGCCGATGGCATTTGTTCGATCTCCGGTTTTGGGTGCTGCTGCATGTCACTTGTTGAAACGTTTGTGAAGAACCCCGTCAAGGTCACGGTCGCCGTGATGCTGATGACGCTGTTCGGGATCATCGCGCTGTTTTCGATGCCGATGCAGTTGACGCCCGAAGTGCAGACGCCGTCGCTGACCATCACCACCGCCTGGCCCGGTGCCAGTCCGCAGGAAATCGAGCAGGAGATTGTCCGCGAGCAGGAGGAGATGCTGAAGAGCGTCGAGGGGATCACCAAGCTGTCGTCGGACAGCACCGATTCGGTCGGGACGATCACGCTCGAATTCGCCGTCGGCACCGACATGGACGAGGCGCTGCTGAAGGTCAACAGCCGGTTGCAGCAGGTGACCGACTATCCCGAAAACGCCGACCAACCGGTGATCAGCACCACCAACTCGTCCAACCAGCCGATCGCCTGGTTTGTGATGACGCTGCGGGCGCCGTCGAACGACGAGATCGCCGCGTTTCAAAAGCAACACCCCGCGATCGCAGACTCGTTCAAGCCGGTGCTGAGCGCCGCCAACAACGGGGTCAAAATCTACCGATTGCGGCAGGTCATTGAGGAACACCCCGAGGCCGCGGTGCTGCTGCCGCAGGATGTCGAAGTCACCAAACTGCGGCGGTTCGCGGAAGACTACATCGAATCCGCCTTCGAACGGATGCCCGGTGTCGCCAACGCCGATGTGATCGGCGGATTGATCGATGAGCTGCAGGTGGTGGTGGACCCGGAACAACTCGCCGCGCGCGAACTGACGATCTACGACGTCCGCAACGCGCTCCGCGGGCAGAACAAAGACACCTCCGGCGGCGACTTTTGGGAGGGGAAGCGGCGCTGGGTCGTGCGCACGCTGAACCAGTTCCGCTCGAAGGAACAGGTCGAACGCCAACTGCTGGCGGTGCGCAACGGGAAGCCGGTGTATGTGTCGGACGTCGCCGAAGTGCGCGACGGGTTCCGCAAACCCGACGGCCTGGTCCGGCGCTTCGGTTCGGACAGCATCGCAATCCGGGTGATGCGCGAAACCAACGCCAACGTGCTCGACGTGATGACCGGTCTGCGCGATGCCAATGTCAAGCTGAACGAGAGCCTGCTCGCGCGGCGCGGCCTGCATCTGACCCAAGTGTATGACGAGACCGAGTACATTTATTCGGCGATCAATCTGGTGCGGGAGAACATCTTCCTGGGGGGCGCGCTGACGATGGTCGTGCTGATGGTGTTTCTGCACCTGAACCGCCGCACGCTGCTGATTGCCCCGCTGATCTTGGCGACCGGGCTGGCGGCGGTCTATGTCAACCCGTGGTACTTCGCCGCCTGCCTGGCGCTGATCATTATTTCCGGCCTGTGGTACGCGCGGGGCGCGCTGGTGATCGGGCTGGCGATTCCAACATCGATCGTCGGCACGTTTCTGATGATGTCACTTCTGGGCCGGTCGTTGAACGTCATCAGCCTGGCCGGGCTGGCGTTCGCGGTGGGGATGCTGGTCGACAACGCGATCGTCGTGCTCGAAAACATCTACAGCCGCTGGGAGCGGGGTGAATCGCCGCTGGATGCGACCGTGCGC
>JANMLE010001108.1:0-4255 GCA_031372385.1 Planctomycetota bacterium
AGCCGGGGCCTCCCGCGAGTTCGACGATCTGTTCCCAGTACTCGATGTGATCGAACCGCTCGGAACCACCGAGAATGACCAGCGAACCGTACGCGGCCGCCTCGTCGGGGTTGGTCTCGCCTGCGATGGCGATGGTGGACAGCAGCGCCCCCACCAAGGCCAAGCTCGCAGACATCCATCGACGCATGAATCACATCCTTGAAGGAACAACCCGTCCCGATCCGTTGGGAGGGTGCGGATTATATGCCGGAGTCGCGCCAAATCCGCAAGGGCAGTTGATTGAGCGGTGGCGACCTTCCGTTGGAGTCTTGGTGAGCCGGGCGGCGTCAGTCCGCGGACCCTGTCGTGAAGAGTCCGGGGACTGACGCCGCCCGGCTCACCAAAAATGTCTCATCGACGACCGCGCGAGGAATATGCAATGACCCGGCCGGTTCACCAGACCAGATCTGTGGCCGGGGTGATGGGGACCGGCGTGTACTGATAGGGCACCGGAGCGTAATTCGATGGCACCGTCGATCCCGGTCCGTATTCGAAGCCTGGTCCTCGGAAGCCACCGAACCCGGACACTTGGGGATTCATCGGAACCGTCCCGAATGATCCGTACCCCGGTGGCGCTCCACCGTACCCTGGTTGGATTCCTCCGAATCCCGGTTGCACTCCACCATATCCCGTTTGGAATCCACCGTACGCTGGTTGTACTCCACCGTACCCCGGTAGTACTCCACCAAATCCGCGTTGCACTCCGCCGTATCCCAGTTGGGATCCACCATACCCTGGTTGGATTCCGCCGTATCCCGGCTGGGTTCCAACGTCGTACGTGGGCTCGAACGAGTTGCCATAAGGGCTCACGCCGTACGCCGGGTTGGAGGCCATCATCGGCACTCCGCCATAGGCCGGTGGGAAATAGGACGGAGCGAAACCTGCGGAATACGCGGGACCGCACCCGGCACACACCGGCGGTGGTGCGACGACATACACGGCTGCCGAACACCCCGGTGCCGCGCAGCACGAACCGCAGCCTCGAAAACGGCGGAAGCCGGCATCCGCCTCAGTCGCCTGCAAGCCCACCCCAATCACCACGGCCGCAACGGCCCATCGCATTGTCATTCGCATCATGATGCGGTCCTTCTTGAACTCTCGAACACAACCCCAGACGGCATCCGAGCGAACGTATCCGAGACCGAGGCGCGTGCAAGAGGCTTCCTCGCGACGTCGACACAAGTTCCGCCGGGCCGGCTCTGAGACTGTCGGTTATGCCAGTCGTGCGGACCGCGCCTCTCCGGGGTCTAGCGTCTTTGTGGCGTGGGTTTCAACCCACGCAAGATGTCGTACCGCGTCGGCTAAAGCCAACGCGACATATTGCGGCGGACCGCCATTGAACTTGAAAGAATCACACGCTCTCTCTCCCGCGGAGCAACGCGGCGACCGTCACCCGGATCGCGGCCGGTCGGGCGGGGGACCGTGCGGAACCCACGAAACATTCTGATCCGAGGCTTCGCGGACCGAATCGAGCGTGGGGGGCGGATTCGTGCCGTACTCGGCCTTTTCCGAACGCCGCTTGCGCCCGATTCGCAGGACGTTGCCAGGCTTGGTCCGGTCGCGCATGGCGAACCAGAGCCGCAGCCAGCGACTGCCGGAGTCTCGATCGCGGGGAACCGCCATCGACACCAGCACCAGCACGACTCCGCCGAAGACCGCCCCCAGGACCAAAAGATGCCGTGACGGATGTTCCACCGCCACGACGATGATGAACGCGCAGGCTGCGGCACCGATCAGAACCACAAACGCCGTCGCCAGCCACAGCACGGCCTGCCGCCCCGGTTCGGGATTCCTGCGAATGTTCATCGATTACACCTCCACACCACCGAGTGCCGGTCACTTGCCGTAGACTGCGATGCGGCGATTGTATCGGGCGTCACGGGGAATCCCAAACAGCCGGTTGAGCGGTTCGTCGGAGTCGCGTGTGATCGTCGGAGGATCGGCATTCCTCGCTGCACTCGACCAACATCGCCGCAAGGCACAACGTCTTCCTTCGTTGCCTTGGGTGCAGAACAACATTTGTGCGGTGCCTGACCCCTTGCTGCGGACGCGCGTCGGTCACGGTGGCATCTCTTTTGATTCCGGCGAATCACCGCTGCGGGCCGTTGGTGCGCAGGACGGCACCGCGGCGACTATAATCCCCGCCGCTTTGCCACTGCCTGAGAGGAAGGTGTCCCGATGCCCCGTGTTGGTCTGTTCATTCCGTGTTATGTCGATCAGCTCTATCCGCAGGTCGCGATGGCGACGCTGGAGTTGCTGGAGCGCTTCGGCTGCGACGTCGATTTCCCGCCGGCTCAGACCTGCTGCGGTCAGCCGATGGCCAACACCGGTTGCACGTACGACGCCAAGCCGCTGGCTGAGAAATTTCTGGCGATCTTCAAGGACTACGAATACGTCGTCTGTCCGTCCGGCAGTTGCACGGCGATGGTCACGCACCATTACGAGGAACTGCTGCACGGCCAGCCAGGCTTCGACGAGCTCAAGAAGAAGACGTTTGAACTGTGCGAATTCCTCGTCGATGTCCTGAAGGTGACGAAAGTGGAGGGCCGCTTTCCGTACAAGGTCGGGCTGCACAACAGTTGCCACGGACTGCGTGAACTGCGTCTCGGTTCGTCGAGTGAGATGATGGTCGCGCGGTTCAACAAGGCCGGCCAGTTGCTCGCCAGCTTGGAGGGAATCGAACTGGTGACACTCAAACGCCCCGACGAATGCTGCGGTTTCGGCGGCACATTCGCCGTCGCGGAAGAAGCGGTCTCTTGCATGATGGGCCTCGACCGCATCCACGACCACGAACAAGCCGGGGCCGAAGTGATGACCGCCGGAGACATGTCCTGCCTGATGCACATGTACGGCCTGATCACGCGACAAAAGAAACCGATCAAGGTCATGCACGTGGCGGAGATATTGGCGGGGCGGCAGCCGGTGTGATGCTGCGCTGCCTTGGGCTGTTGCCGTCCATGAGCCACTTGTACGATGACGGTCGTGCCAACCCGAACGAGGACAGACCATGACGACGCTGACGATTCCGACGCTCTGTACCGCTGAAGAGTTTCTTCTTCGTGAAGACCTCACGGCTCCCGTAGAACTCGTGAAAGGAGAAGTCCTTCAGATCCCGCCGCAATTTGGCCGTCATGCGCAAGTCTGTGCCAAGTTGGCTCGATTGCTCGGCAATTTTGCGGATGAGAAACATGGACACGTCCTGACAAACGACGCCTGTATCATCACGCAGCGTGGTCCAGACACCGTGCGCGGCGCGGACGTCTGTTACCTCAGTTACGCCAAAGTTTCAAAAGGGCCGCTACCGGACGGCTATCTCCCCGCTCAACCGGAATTGGTTGTTGAAGTCCGTTCGCCAACGGATCGCTGGAATGACATCCTGAAGAAGGTTGCGGAGTATCTCGACGCGGGCGTGACGGTCGTCTGCGTTGTTGATCCGACCACCGAGACAGCCCGCATCTACCGCTCTGACCGCGAGGAAGAGCAACTCAAGAACGGCGACCTCGTTCGCTTCGACGATGTCCTGCCTGGTTTCTCCGTCCCGTTGAAGCAACTGTTTGAGTGACACTCTCTGCCGAGCCTGCCGCATGTCCGCCACTGCCACCGCCCATCACGAACATCCCGAGAACGCGACCGCCTTTGTCGCGAATGATTCCCGCGCGCACTGGCATGACCAGTCGCTGTGGTTTGTCCGCTCCAAGCGCGACAAGGCCGCCGCGACGCTGCCCGAATGGGAGGAGTTGCGGGCGCGGGCTTCGGGGATCAAGCAGCATGCGATGTCGCGGCTGGGGGATTTCCTCGAAGAGTTCGAGCGGAACGCGACCAAGCTCGGTGCCGTCGTCCACTGGGCGCGCACCCCGGCCGAACACAATCAGATCGTGCTCGACATCCTCCAGAAGCACGGTGCCAAGAAGGTGGTGAAGAGCAAGTCGATGCTCACCGAGGAATGCCACCTCAACCCGTTCCTCGAACGAAACGGGATCGAAGTCGTCGACACGGACCTCGGCGAGTGGATCGTGCAGCTTCGCCACGAGTCGCCGTCGCACATCGTCATGCCCGCCATTCACATCAAGCGCGAGGAAATCGGCGAGCTGTTTCACGAGCATCTGGGAACCGATGCCGGCGCGACCGACCCGCCATACTTGGTGAACGCCGCGCGCGATGAACTGCGCCGCAAGTTCCTCAACGCCGACGTCGGGATCACGGGAGTCAACTTCGC
>JANMLE010001144.1:0-2626 GCA_031372385.1 Planctomycetota bacterium
CGCCATCCACCAATCTGGCCACCGAGTCTTCGCGCTCGACCTTCCGTCGGGCATGGACTGCGACAGCGGCCAACCGCTCGGCGATTGCATTCGAGCGGCCCACACGGCCACCTTCGTCGCCCGCAAGCCGGGCTTCGACGCTCCCGGAGCGACGGACTACACCGGCAAAGTCCACGTGATCGACATCGGAGTTCCCCGCCGCCTGCTGCAGGAAGTCCTCCACGAAGCCACGACAATGACGTCGCCGCATCAATGACGTAGGACGGATTTCCAATCCGTCCGTCATTGTCGGACGGATTGGAAATCCGTCCTACGAGTAGACCATTCCCCGCCGACCGCCTCACCGGATCTTCGCCGGTGCCCGTTGCCCCTTCGGAATCAGCGTCGTGTACTTCCGATCCTTCATCCGTTGCTGCCAGTCCGCCTTCGCCGCCGCCAGTTGATCGGGTTGTTCCAGCAGATCCAGAGCGCTGACCGACAAGACCTGCGCGGCGTAGATCACCCCCTTCTCACCGATGCTCGATCCGATCGCGGCCACGTTCTGCCAACTGTGGCCGGGACTCCCCGCGGCAAAGCAGGCGGTCCGCAATCCCATCGTCGGCACGAACCAACTGACATCGCCGACGTCGGTCGAACCCTTGCTGATCTCGGGCAGCGCGGCGAGCGGTTGAATGGAATCGTCCAAGCCGATCGCGAACGTCGAGTTGAATTGTTCGATGAGCGGCTCCTGCAGTTTCTTCGCGAACGCCTGCTCTTCGGCCGTGAACTTGGGTGGCGTCAGCAGCTTCAGGTTGCGGTGCAGCACTTCCGACAGCGGCGTGTTCTGCAGCAACTCGTGGCAGTCGGTGTCGACCACGGACGTCACCTTGGTGCGCGTCATGAGGGCCGCTCCGCGGGCGATGTCGTTCAGCCAGGCGAACGCGGCCTCCACATCCTTGTGTTCGTTCGCACGTACGAAGTACCAGACGGTGGCGCTGGCCGGAACAACGTTCGGGGCTCCGCCTCCCGAAGTGATCACGTAGTGGATGCGGGTGTCTTCCTTCACGTGCTCGCGCATGAAGTTCGCCGCGACATTCATCAGCTCGACGGCATCCAGCGCGCTGCGTCCCTGCTCGGGGCTGCCCGAGGCATGCGCGGCGACTCCGTGAAAGGTGAACTTCGCCGAGACCATCGCCTTCGAACTGCCGTTCCAGACCTCGTTCTTCGAAGCGGGATGCCAGTGCAGACAGACATCCAGATCCTCGAAGCCACCGTCGAGCAGCATGTACACCTTGCCGATCAGCGTCTCTTCGGCCGGCGTGCCGTACAGACGGAGCGTCCCCGGCAGGTTGTGTTTCTGCATGGCGGCTTTCACAGCGAGCGCCGCGCCGAGTGAACCGGTTCCCAACCCGCAGTGCCCGCACCCATGCCCCGGCTTGCCAGCCTCGACCGGCTCCTGCACCGGCGAGACCTTTTGCGACAGATCCGGCAGCGCATCGTACTCGGCCAGAATCCCGATCACCGGCTTCCCCGATCCATACGTGGCGACAAACGCCGTCGGCATGTTGGCTGCACCAACACGAACGTCAAACCCAGCCGCCTTCAGCTTGTCGACCAGCAACTGCGAAGACTTGGTCTCTTCCAGCCCCACTTCGGCGAAGTTCCAGATCTGTTGATTGACGTCTTTCAGTTCCGCCTCGCGCTGCCGAACCTCCGCCAGCGCCGTCCGCTGGCTGGGTCGCAAAGCCTCTTGCGCGTCGACCCGCGGTCCCACGCTCAGACCGCACATGATCAAAGCGACTGCCAGACACGAATGGGAGCCAGAGAAACTCACGGAAACCTCGTTTCGTTGTGGGGACGCTGTGCGCGAAAACTCGTAGTGCCTGAAGCGACCGTCCATCAGACGTGGCGTCATTGGAGAAAGATGCCTGCTGCGATTCAACCCCGCGAACAAGCGCCCCAAGGTGAATCAGGCGACGGTTCATAACGGGCGGGTCGGACTCCTTGCAGACGCTGCGAAGAACCGCGACGATCGCGGCGGACAGTGCTGCGTCCCCAATACAGCGACGAGGTGGCGGATGAAATTCACGCGGCCGAACGTTGATCGACACGACGCGCCCGCGGCGAATCAAGCGACCCTCGTGGAGTTCCGAGGGACGACGGCTCGTTGCCATCCGTCGATTTGCCGGGGCTCATCCAACGGGCGGCTGCGGCGACTCGTCACAGTCATCGCGCTGTTTCGCGGGCTTGTGCTGGCGGTCTCGATTGGGACGACCCTGATCGCAGGCCAAGTTCTTGCGCAAGACAGAACCGTGATCACTGTGCAGACCGCGCGGACTCGGCAGGTGTTCGACGGGCTCGGGGCCGGGGCGATTTTCTACGAGGGGCACATCACCAGTCTGGCGGCACGCAACAAGAACGAGCTGCAAGAGAAACTCTACGACGACATGTTCACCCGCGTGCCGCAGCAGTATCTGCAACTGATGATCCGCGAAGTCCACGAGCCGCAGAACGACAACAACGATCCCTACACGCCCGCCTTCGACGACAAGAACTTCGAGTACTGCAAGCACACGGTTCAGATTGCCAAGGCCGCATTGAAGCGGCAGCCGGAGATTCAGCTCTACGCCACGCTGTACACGCCGCC
>JANMLE010001145.1:0-3395 GCA_031372385.1 Planctomycetota bacterium
AGTCGTACGACGGTAAGCCGCTCAACAGTCCCAACGATCTGGCGCTGGACGGTCATGGCGGTCTGTACTTCACCGATCCGCGGTATGGACAGGACATGAAGATTGAGCAGCCGTGCATGGGGGTCTACCACGTCGATGCCACCGGCAAGACGACGCGGGTCATTGATGACCGGGAGCGACCGAATGGCGTGCTGGTGTCGAACGATCACAAGACGCTGCTGGTCGCCGAGCCCAACAAGCGGGAACTGTGGAGCTACCCGATTTCTTCGGCCGGCCAGTTGGGGCAGGGCAAGTTGATCTTCACGGGAGACGCGACCCTCGACGGAGGCGGTCCCGACGGGATGGCCCTGGATGCCAATGGTCACATCTACACCACTTACAAGAGCGTCGTCGTGTTGAAGTCGGATGGCAGCCTTGTCGGCCGGATTCCGGTTCCCGAGCAACCGGCCAATTGCACGTTCGGCGGCACCGACGGCAAGACGTTGTACATCACCGCGCGCACCAGTTTGTACTCGCTCACCATGAAGGTTCCCGGTGCTCCGCTGGTCGCGACCGGTCCCAAGCCCGCGCCACAGGTTCTGCTGCGCGACCGGCCCTTCCGCGGGCCGGCGCGGCTCAGTCAGGGAGACAAGGAACCCGCCGGACCGAAAGAGATCAAGATCGAAGACATCACGCTGAAGATTCCCGCCACGTGGAAGCAGCAACCGCCGGCCAACAAGCTGCGGCTGGCCCAGTTCCTGATTCCGGCCGCGGACGGTGATGAGCATCCGACCGAGTTGGTGATCTCGTCGTTCCCCGGCGGCGGTGGCGGGGTCGATGCGAATCTCAAGCGCTGGACCGACCAGTTCTCCGGTGAGGGTCGCAAGGTGAAGATCATGTCGGGCAAGTCTCCGCAGGGTGACTACGTGCTGCACGACGTGATGGGCACCTATTTGTACTCGGCCGGCGGCCCGTTCGCCGGTGGGAAGAAGGAAGCCCGCGCCGACCACCGTTCGATCAGTGTGATCCTGACGATCAAGGACAAGGCCAACTACTTCATCCGCCTGACCGGAACCGAAAAGGCCGTAACCGCCGCCGCCGAAACGCTGCGGGCCTCGTTCGGTGGCGACGCGAAGGGCGAGAAGCCGTACGAGATCTGATTCGGCGCGCAGGAAACAATCGACCCGTAGGACGGATTTTCAATCCGTCCGTCAATCCGTCCGTCAACCCGTCCCTCAGTTTCGGACGGATTGAAAATCCGTCCCACGTTGTCGTTGATTGGTTTGCACTGGATGGCCCGAATCGGCGATAGCGTTCGAGGAATCTGCCGTGCTGAATCATCGCCTCGCGTTCTTGGCCGCGGTTCTCGCCACCACATCCGCCTTCGGACAGGACGACGATGACGAGCAACCACCCGGACTGTTCGCCCTGTATCAGGTGAATCAGTCGGTCGTCGAACGGGTCGACCCCGACATCTCGTTTGACTGGGCCGGCGCGGCACCTGATGAGCGTCTGCCGGCTGGCAAGTTCACCGCCAACTGGTCGGGAACGTTGCTGCTGCGCAGTGCCGACAAGTATCGCTTTCATGCCTTCGCGCAGGGGCGCGTGGCGTTGAAGGTGAATGGCCGGACCGTCTTGGAGGGAGAGGCCGAAAAGCCACGATGGCTCAGCGGCGATGAAATCGCGCTGGCGTTTGGCGAACAGCCGTTCGAACTGTCGTTTGCCCGAACGGGGGACGCGGCGCAACTGAAGCTGTACTGGTCTTCGAACGAATTCCCGCTGGAGCCGGTGCCGTATCACTCGCTGTTCCAGACGAAGGCCACTCCGGAACTGGCGCTAATCGAACGCGGTCGCGTGCAGTTCGAGGCGTTTCGCTGTGCGAACTGTCACGTCGAGACTGAGGGGCAAGGGCTGAGGGGCGAGGGACAAAGCAAGAATGCAGACGCAGACAATTCCGGTCCCTTGCCCCTCAGCCCTCGCCCCCCAGCCCTCCCCGCACCGTCGCTCAAGCACGTTGGCCGGGGGACGAGCCGCGAGTGGCTGGCGGCCAAGCTGACAGACGCGGCTCATCGCGAAGCGGCCGCGCCGACAGACAACCCTGGTTTCACGAACGCGCACTTCGCCGACTCGAAGATGCCGGCATTCGGCTTCACGCGAAGTGAAGCCGAAGCGGTCGTCGCCGCGCGGATCGATCAGGCCACGCCGGTCCAACTCGACGCGCCACCGAAACTCAAGGACGCGGAACGCGACAAGGATTTGCAGGCCGGTCGGACGTTGATCCGGTCCGTCGGCTGTCTCGCCTGTCACACGTACGAACAACTCGGCGAAGCCACGCCGTTTGGTGGCGGGACTCTCACAGACATCGGTCAACGTCGTTCGGCCGATTGGCTGGCGACGTGGCTGGCCAAGCCGACTCAACTCAACGAACACGCGCGGATGCCGGTCGTCTCGCTGAGCGACAAGGAACGGGCGCAGATCGTCCTCGCGCTTCTGGTCCCCTCGCCCCCGTCCTCGGGGGAGAGGGCTAGGGTGAGGGGGCCGAATGGTGATGACGCTTCCCAATCGAAATCAGTCGAAGAAAGAACCCCTCACCCTAACCCTCTCCCCTCCAAGGCGAGGGGCGAGGGGACCGGAAAGGAAGATCCGGTAGAGGTCGAACGTGGAAGGAAACTGATCGAGTCCTCGCGCTGTGCGGCGTGCCACGAGTTCACTCTGCCGCATCGGCAACCCGCCCTTCGGCCACCACTGGTCCGGGCCGGGATCGACTGGGCGAAGAGTTGCCTGACGGCCACCGACAAAGCGTCGAGTCGTCCGCACGTGGCGAACGTCGATGCGATGGCGATCCAAGCGTACGTCGCCTCGTGGGGAGGTCGTGTTCCATCTTCTTCTGCCCTCGCCCCTCGCCCCTCAACCCTCGACCCTCTTCAAGGCCGCCGCCTGCTCGAACAGAAGAACTGTCTGGCGTGCCATGACCGGGACGAGTCGAAGGGGCTCTCGCGCCTTGCCGCGTCGATCGCGAAGGCCGACGAATCGCTGGCCGGTTTGCACATGACGCTGATCCCGCCGCGGCTGAATGCCGTCGGCGACCGCCTGCACGACGCCGCGTTGGCCGAAGCGATTCGGGGCGATCAAAAGACCGTGCGGTTGAACTGGCTGCGCGTGCGGATGCCGAAGTTTCAGCACACGCCCGTCGAGCAAGCCGCCTTGCTGGCTCATCTGATCGGGCATGACCGGATTCCGGAACGGGCCAAGGGGCAAGGGCTGAGGGGCGAGGGACAAGAGCCGGAAAAAAGCGTCGGTGCATCTTCGTCGCTCGTCCCTCAGCCCTCGCCCCTTGCCGATCCGCAGCGGGTGCTGGCGGGCCGCGAGTTGCTCGGCGGCAAGGGCTTTTCGTGCGTGGCGTGTCACGCGGTGAA
>JANMLE010001156.1:0-5227 GCA_031372385.1 Planctomycetota bacterium
TGGGTCGACACAAACAGCGTCCCGGCGGCCAGGGCGAACAGCAACTGTCGGCGAAACGGCCGTTGACGTTCGCGCCGCACAAACCCGCGCGCCCGCGCCAGGGACACGCTTCCAACCAACAGCCATCCGGTGCTGGCCAGGAACGCCGGCGGGAACTGCGTCGGTGAACGGTTCACCGGAACTGGAAACATCCTCAGCAGCATCGCCGCAAGAAGTCCCGCCAGCGTCAGCAACAAGGCTGACACGACGGCGAAACGAACGGCAAACTCGCTGCGACTTGGCACGGTCAACCGCCTGTTGAAGAACTCGTGGAGCACGATGGCATCGTGCTCAAAACCCGCAGAAATGGGGCGCGTTGCAAACGTGCCCCACGTTTGTGACAGGCGACCATTCCCCGCGTCACGACGACAGTGATTCGACCAGGATCTGGCAGGCGGCCGGATGTCCCAGCGAAATCGGCTGGCCGTTGAACTCTGTCGTCACGATCCCCGCCTCGGAACTGTTTTGACGGACGACTCCTTCCTTTTGCAGAGTCACACCCGCCTCACTCAGAAAGCGCAGGAACTCGCCCCCCTGGTCCACGACCCGCACGATCCGGATGCGGGTTCCCGCCGGCACGGTCGAGAGCGGCACCGCGTGTTCGCCATTGACCCGCATCTCGCCCTCGGCACTGGGAATCGGGTCGCCGTGCGGATCGGTGCTCGGGCGCTGCAGGTATTCGTCGATCCGATCGATCAGCCGATCGCTGACCGCGTGTTCCATCTGCTCGGCCTCTTCATGCACCTGGTCCCAGGTCAGATCGAGTGTCTTGGCGAGGAAGAGCTCGATCAGGCGGTGCCTCCGGAGCATCCGCATCGCCACGGAGCGACCTTCGACCGTCAGGCGGACGCCTTCATACGGGCGGTACTCGGCGTGCCCCGCCTCGGCCAGCGTCTTCATCATGCTCGTCACGGTTCCCGGCGAAACCGACATGGATGCCGCCAGTTGTCCCGTGGTGACCCATTCAACGCCCGTCCGCAGCGTCGTCTGCAGCATGGTCTTCAGATAGTTCTCAACCGTCTGCGTGGTCATGAGGGTCTGCGGTGTCCTGACTGCGGAGAAGTCGTCACGGGATGAGTGACCAACAGTGACGGGAACGGTCGACTGCTGGCGGTCCCATTCTTACGAACTGCGTCCGGATCGCCAACCGCGACGCGACCGATTGGAGGCGGATTTCGGGAAGGGAGGAGATTGCAAATTGATGATTGCAAATTGCAAAGTGGGAAGACGCCAGGTGGAAGTGCAAAGTGCGAAGGCCCCGCAACGGCTCTCTTCTCTCTTCTCTCTTCTCTCTTCTCAATTTGCAATTTGCAATTCTCACTTTTCAATTCCCCCTCAACCGAGCGGCTCGACGAACTGAATCCGGGCGAGCTTGGCGTATTCGCCGTCAAGCCGCATCAGTTCCGCGTGACTGCCCGATTCGACGATGCGGCCTTCGTGGAGCACGTGGATTCGGTCGGTCCGCTTGAGCGCGCTGATGCGGTTGGAGATCAGGATCGTGGTTCGGCCGCGCTGCGCCGAGGCGATCGCCTGCTGAATCTCGTGTTCGGTCTCGGCATCGACGGCGGCCGTGGCGTCGTCCAACAGCAGGATCGGCGGATCGAGCAGCAGGGCTCTGGCAATCGCCAGTCGTTGCCGCTGTCCGCCCGACAGATTCGCACCATGCTCGCCGATCAGGCTGTCATACCCCTCGGGCAGATCGGCCACGAACTCATGCGCCGCGGCCAGCCGTGCCGCGGCCTCGATCCTCTGCAAGTCCGCGCCGGGATCGCCGAACGCGATGTTGGCGGCGACGGTGTTGCTGAACAGGAAACTCTCCTGGAAGACGAAGCCGATGTTGCGCCGCAGATCCTGCAAATCCAGTTGCCGGACATCGACACCATCGACGAGCACCCGACCCGCGGTGACATCGTAGAAGCGCGCGATCAGGTTGAGCAGCGTCGTCTTGCCGGCCCCCGTTTCGCCGACGAGGCCGATCACTTCGCCCGGTTGAATCTCCAGCGAGACGTCCTTGAGCACCGGTTCCGCCGGTTCGGATGTTGGCGACCCTGAAGTCGTGTGTCCGGCCGTCGTGTGCGGCGCATAGGCAAAGCGAACGTGCTCAAACGTGACGTGTCCCCGCGCCCGGGGAAGTCGAACGGCACCGGGCAGGCTGTCGATTTCCACTTCGGCATCCAGGACGGCGAAGATCCGCTCGGCCCCGGTCAGGCTCGACTGCACGCTGTTGGCGATGTTGATGATGTGGCCGACCTGGTTGGCAAACTCGTGGATCAGGTTGGCGAACACAAACAATCCGGCCCCCAGCGGAAGCAGACCCTGGATCACCAGCAGCCCGCCATATCCGATCAGCACCAACTGGTTGATCTGCGTCAGGAACCCCATCGTCGGCTGGTACAGGCTGAGTCGCCAGAAGATGTCGTACTTCTGGTCCTTCAACGCGCGGTTGGATTCGCGGAACCGGGCGATCTCGTCCTCTTCCCGGGCGAAGCCTTTGACGACTTGGATTCCCTGCACGTTTTCAGAAAGACGCAGGATCAGCGTGTCGTTCAATTCACTGCCGCGTTTGTAGAGCGGTCGAACCGACCGGGAGAACATGACGGCTCCCACCCACAGCAAGGGAGACGTGATCAGGCAGGCGCACGCCAGAGGCGCATGCACCGACAGCATGTAGGCGAAGTAGACACCCAGCGACAGTGCGACCGTCACGACCTTCAGCAGCACTCCGTCGACGAACCCCCGCACGGCTTGGACGTCTCCGGCGACGCGGTTGATGATCGAGCTGCTGTCGTTCGAGTCAAAGAAATGAAAGCTGAGTCGCTGCAGTTTGTCGTAGACATCCGTTCGCAATTGGATCACGAGTCGCTGGCTGAGTGCCGCGCCGGCGACGGCCGCCACGAACTTCATGATCGCCTGCAACACCGCCACCGCCAGAACGAGCGCGGCGACAAACGCCACCAACGTCATCGCGGACCAGTCCGTCGGCGGCGTCCAACCGAACGGCCAGCGCGGCGCGGGGCCATCCGGCTGAAAGGCTTGCCTCAGCACGTCGATCCCCAGCCCGGCCAGCCCCAGCCCGGACAAGTTCAACGCGACCAGCACGAAGTTCACCATCAACACCGACAGACAGGCGGCGCGAAACTGCCAGGCCAAGCGCAGCATCCGGCGGACCAGTCTCCATTGCGACACGGAGCCGTCTGCGGCGGGCGGTGAATTCTCGACGGCAATGGGAGCACTGGACACGGGGAGGGCTCGGGAGGCGAAGGCAACGACACGCGCGGCGGGAAGGATGCACGGGTTGGCGAACGGGGTCAAGGATCGGACAACCCCGGTAGCGGGTCAGTTTGGACCGATTCAATCTCGACGAATTCGTCTACTCGTCGCGCGGCAGTACTTGAGACGTTTAACCGCTACGCCAACGGCGTGCGCGCGAACAACGGTTCGCTCCCACCTGCGCGCACGCCGTTGGCGTCGCGGCTAAACGAAGAACATCGCCAGGCGGACCCACTGTCAAAGCTCCAACCGAACTCGCCGCAACCGCAGCGCGTTGCTGATGACCGAGACCGAACTGAAGCTCATTGCCGCGGCGGCAATCATCGGATTCAGGAGCAGGTGGGGTGAGATCGGGTACAGCACCCCCGCGGCCAGCGGGATGCCGATCGCATTGTAAATCAGGGCGAAAAACAGGTTCTGACGGATGTTCGTCATCGTGGCCCGGCCGAGCTGGATCGCCTTGACGATGCCGCGCAGGTCGCCCTTCACCAGCGTGACCGACGCCGATTCCATCGCCACATCGGTCCCCGTTCCCATCGCGATCCCGGCATCGGCCGCCGCCAGCGCGGGGGCGTCGTTGATGCCGTCGCCCGCCATTGCCACCCGCCGACCCGCCTCGCGCAGCGCTTCAATCCGCGCGAGCTTTTCATCCGGTCGAACTCCGGCCATGACTTCGTCGATCCCCAGCGAATCGGCCACGGCACGCGCGGATGTCTCGTTGTCCCCCGTCAGCATGACGATCCGCAAGCCCATCGCCTGGAGCGTGCGAATCGCTGCGGGGGTCGTCGCCTTGATGGGGTCCGACACCGCCAGCAATCCCGCGAACTGTTGATCAACGGCCACATGCATCACCGTTCGCCCCTGACGTCGCCATTGGTCCGCGCGATCGTCCTGCATCGAGACACCGCCGACCTGGCGATCAACGAGCAGTGATCGTTGCCCGACCAGAACGGCCCGTCCATCAACGATGCCCGACACTCCCCCGCTCGTCACGGACTGGAAAACGCGCACATCACCGATCGTCACATTTCGCGCGCGAGCCCCCGCCACGATCGATCGGGCGAGCGGATGTTCACTCTGCTGTTCCACGCTGGCCGCCAGCCGCAACAGTTCGAACTCACCGATCACTCCCGTGGTCGACACGTCCGTCAGTGACGGCCGCCCTTCAGTCAGCGTGCCGGTCTTGTCGAGCACGACCGTATCGATCGTCTCCAACCGTTCGAGCACTTCGGCATTCCTGATCAACACGCCGTCTTTGGCACCGCGTCCGATCCCGACCATCACGGACATCGGTGTCGCCAGACCCAGCGCACACGGGCAGGCGATCACCAGCACCGCCACCGAATTCACAAACGCCCACGCCAGCGCCGGCTGAGCCGGTTGCACAATCGCCCACACCAGAAACGTGAGGACCGCCACCAGCACGACGGCCGGGACGAAGTATCCCGCCACCGAGTCCGCCAGATTCTGAATCGGCGCGCGGCTGCGCTGGGCTTCGGCCACCAGTTGCACGATCCGCGACAAGACGGTGTCGCCCCCCACTTTGTCGGCGCGCATCAGCAGCGAACCGGTCTGATTGACCGTGCCGCCGATCACCGTGTCACCCGCTTGCTTCTCGACCGGCAGCGGTTCCCCCGTCAGCATCGATTCGTCGATCGAGCTCCGCCCGTCGGTCACTTGTCCGTCGACGGGAATTTTTTCGCCGGGACGGACTCGCAACAGGTCTCCCGAAGTCACGTCGGACAACGGGACATCGCGTTCCACACCATCGCGCACGAGGTGCGCTGTTGGCGGAACCAATGACATCAGTTCCCGAATGGCGGCCCCGGTTTTTCGGCGAGCCCGCAATTCCAAGACTTGTCCGAGCAGGACCAGCGCGATGATGACGGCCGCCGCTTCGAAATAGACCTCGACGCGG
>JANMLE010001209.1:0-1077 GCA_031372385.1 Planctomycetota bacterium
AGAGATTGCCCGCGTGCTGCGCGACGGCGGCCTGTACATCAGCCAGCACAAGCAGCCGACGAGCGCTCAGATCACGCAGCGCACCGAACGGAACCAGTTCGTGATCGGGATTGAATACTTCCACGAGGGACCGCTGCCGAAGGTGGACGACACGTCGTACCGCGAGGCGGGTGCCGTCGAATACTTGCATCGCTGGGACGAACTGGTCGGCGGCCTGTGCCGCACCGGCTTCGTGCTTGAGGATCTGCGCGAGCCGCGCCGCGCCGACTACAAAGCCCCCGTCGATCACTTCGGTTACCGCGGCCGGTTCATCCCGCCGTACGTGCGACTGAAAGCCCGCCGCGTCCCGCGCCAACGATTGGCGGAAACCGGCTCGAAACTCTGGCTGCCATGACCCGGATGATTCACCACGAAATACACGAAAGGAATACGGTGAGACAGGCTGTGTGACATGCCAGTGCGTGCGTGAAACGACATAGCGTTTCTGATGACATTCGACTCCACCTTCTGACTTTCGTGTCTTTCGAGTATTTCGTGGTTCAAGTCATGAATAATTCAGGCTAGCGTCTGGTTCTTGTTTCGGTTGCACGTCCGAACCGGGGCTAGCGCCCTGCGGCTGATGGAGGAGTTGTCAGAAAGATTTGCCACATTCTCAAGCGGCGACGCATCCGTGGTGCTGCTGTTCCGCGGTGCTGGCGGTTTCCGACTTCCAGTCTTCGATCCATTGCAGCAGTTGGCGGCCGGAATCTTTGCTCTTCTACTCGGCGTCGTGCCACGCGACGAGGCACGCACCGTCATCGGCCACCAGGAACAGGGCGTGCAAACCATGTGATTTCTGGAGTGCCGCCAGCGCCTGTTCCGGAGTCTGCACGATCGGGGAGCCCACATTCAACGAGGTGTTGACCGAGACCTCGACGCCGGTCCGTCGCCCCATCGCCTTCAGATAGGCATGGATCAGCGGGTCCACATC
Source organism: Planctomycetota bacterium (assembly GCA_031372385.1). GTDB lineage: Bacteria > Planctomycetota > Planctomycetia > Planctomycetales > Planctomycetaceae > Schlesneria. The sequence continues at coordinate 971 of JANMLE010001209.1, forward strand.
TTCTCGAACAATCTGCAAGCGGGACGTTCCGTCACGATGGACCACGGCGGGGATCAGGTCGTGGGCTTCCCGGCGGGCGGGGGCCGTCAGGACCATGTAGTTGTAGG
>JANMLE010001223.1:0-5941 GCA_031372385.1 Planctomycetota bacterium
CTGCCCCCCCGAGACGGCTTGGCGTTACTACTCGCCCGCACCGGATCAATCGCCATCCGGTGAGTGCTCGTTTGCATCGCTGTGAGCCGTCTCCCTAGTAGAATCGTCGCAGGCCATCACAAGTCTTGAGAATCTTTGTCAAGAGGACTTGCAACAACGGCAGATTTCTGTTTCCGGCCTCAAGGTCTACCAGGATTCCGCAGGGTCGGCGGGTGAACAGACTCTGTCGGCAGAGGATGAGGCTTCGATGACAGCGAATGTTGGGACCGCTGCGGATTGGCGAGCACAGAGTGCCCAAGGACTCGCCCGAAAAGTCGGCGTGTGGTTCTGGAACCTTCCCGCCGAGACCATTACTCTTGATCGAGTGTTCACACCGAACGCTCCGACTTGAGGTTTTCGTTTAACCGCGTGGACATCGCCCCGCGTGATTTGAGCGTGAATCTCCGCTCATGCGCGGGGCGATGCCCACGCGGTTAAACGACGGTCACCGGACGCCGGGCGAGATCAGTCCGGACTCGGGGCTGCTGGCGGTCGCGTAGAGCTTGCGCGGAATCCGGCCGGCGTGCGCGGCCAGATGGCCGGCCCGGCACGCCAGCTTCATCGCTTCGGCCATCAACCGGGGTTCCTGCGCCGAAGCGATGGCGGTGTTCAGCAGCACGCCGTCGCAACCGAGTTCCATCGCGAAGGCGACGTCGCTCGCCGTCCCCACCCCCGCATCGACGATCACCGGATAGTCGGGATCGTTCTCCTTGAGATACTCCAGACAGATCCGGATGTTGTTCGGATTGAGAATCCCCTGGCCGCTGCCGATCGGGCTGCCCGCCGGCATCACCGAGGTCGCCCCCGCGTCTTTCAGGCGCTTCGCGGTGATCGGATCGTCGGTCGTGTAGCACAGCACTTCAAAGCCGTCCGCCACCAGTTGCCGGGTCGCTTCCAACGTGGCCACCGGATCGGGCAACAGCGTCTTCTTGTCCCCCAGGACTTCCAGCTTCACCCAACTGGCCCCGGGATTGCCGACGCTCGACAGGATCTCGCGCCCCAGTCGCGCGGTGCGCACCGCCTCGTCCGCGGTAAAGCATCCGGCCGTGTTGGGCAGGATCGTGTAACGGTCGAGATCGATGAAGTCGAGGATGTTGCGACCGGCGGCATCCACGAGCCGTTCACGCCGCACGGCCACCGTAATGACACTGGCTTCGCTGATTGTCAGGCAATCACGCATCAGTTCAAACGTCGCGTACTTGCCCGTTCCGACGATCAGCCGCGACGACAGCCGATGCGATCCCAACACCAATGACGAGTCTGCAACGAATGACATGGATCGCAATCAACCTCCACCAACCAGCGTGACAATTTCGATCTGATCACCCTCGGCGAGCATCGTCTGGCCGTGCTCACTGCGCGGGACCACCCGCCGGTTCAATTCCACGGCCAGAAACCTGGGCTTCAGCCCCATCAAGTCCAGCAGCGATTCGACGCTCGTCCGTTCCGGGACTGTCCGCAGGACATCATTCACGGTGATCTTGAGCGTCGACAAGGGCATGGCACCCACGAGAAAAAACCCGGCATCGTGGGATGCCGGGTCATACTGCACATCGCCCGGACGTTTTGATCCGAACGAGATCTGAACAACTGTTTTCGATCGCCAATCGTTTCGTCCGGACCAAGGGGTCCGGACTACGCACGATGCAGCGACGAATCCCTAGAACCCGTCAGTCACGTTTTCCATCATGGGGTTGATGGACTTGAGGGCACCATTACGGGTCGCAATGGCCTTGAAGACATTCGCGTCGATCTTCTTTGAAATCGTCTTGGCCGACCCATCCACCAAGCCGAAAACGGCCAGATCACCGTGACTGCCGCCGAAGCTGAAGAACTGCAGGGTCGTGTTGCTGGCTCCCTGGACCTGCCAGTAGGCATCGAACAGATCCGGATGGCCACTGTCGTCCCAGACACGGACGCAACAACTGTAGGCATCACCCCAGAAGCCATACAAGGAATCACCCACGAGGATGGTGTTCGTCGTGCCGTCAGAAACGTCGGCCATTCTGACCGCACTGTTCTGGTAAAGCATGCCATTGGGCACGGACGGAGAGTTCGCCACACCCGAGCCATTGGTGTCATACGCACCCATCGAGCCGCGGTAGGTTGTATAACCCCACGGCCGATTCGACGGGAGTTGGGCGCTCGGACAAATGTACGATTCGATCTTGGTTGTGATGAAAGACTGGTTGTTGGTGCCGATCTTGGGGACTCGATAGTCGATGTCGATCGTCCCCTGGTCCATTTGCGACAGGATGAACGAGTGCCAACCCCATTGTGCGGGCATCAGCCAGCTCGTGACGGTCGTCATCGTGCGTTGTCCGTTGGTCTGGGTGTTCAACTGGGCCGGGTCGGTCAGCGTCGCCTGCTGTCCTGCTCCCGCAGCCGGGTCCACGAAGCCCGGTGGGAAACACCGGTGGCTCCCTTCATAGGAATGCATCGCCACGACAAGCTGCCGGACGTTGTTGATGCACTGCACGCGGCGGCCGGACTCGCGAGCCCGCTGCACGGCGGGCAGCAGCAGGGCGGCCAGCATCGCAATGATCGCGATGACCACCAGCAACTCGATCAATGTAAAACCGCGACGGGCGGTCCTTGACGAACACAGCTTTGATTTTCGCGTCATCACACAACTCCCTGGATTCGGACCCGAAACAGGCCGCGATGTCATTTTTCCTGTGAATCGCTCCGACCGGGCCGGATCGCATGTCACACACGCACGCGGCCGAAGACTGGCAGCACCGTAGCAAATCCACAAACCCATTTCAAACCCCGCGTCGGCCGAACCGGATCGTCGCGTTCGAATGATGAATCGAAAGTCTCCCAAATGCACCGCAGGGAGTCGCGAGTTGCCCGCCGATGGGAAGATTACTTGCGCGATCAACACGCTGTCACTCCCTGGCCGACGCTTTGGGCTGGCAGCGATCGGGACCACCGCTCAATCAGACAGGAATGCCTGCCATGACTCATACTTCCGGCTTCCCATGTGATGGAACAGCAGCGGATTGTGAGCCGGCTTCAGCGGCACCTTCATCAGCTTCATTCCCGCTTCGTGGGGAGTTCGGCCCCCCTTGCGGACATTGCAGTCGAGACAGCAACAGACGATGTTCTCCCACGTCGTCGGGCCACCACGACTCCTTGGGAGGACATGGTCCAAGCTCAACTTTTGCATCCCCAACCGGCGACCGCAATACTGGCAGCAGTTTTCGTCGCGCAGAAAAATGTTTCTGCGATTGAACTTCACGGCATTTCGCGGCAGGCGGTCGTACCGCAGGAGGCGAATGATCCGCGGAACCTGGATCTCGAAGTTCACCGTGCGAATCCAGTCCCCGTCGATTGGGATTTCGCCGAACTCACGCCGCATCAGGCCGGATTCCAGCCAGTCGTCGAAGTCGTAGGACTGATAGACGCCCGCCTCCACCGAGATCACCTCGGCCGCCCCCTTGTACAGCAGGCAGAACGCGCGGGGCACGGGAAGAATGTGGACCGCCATGTAGTGGCGATTCAGCGCCAGCACGCTGGACTGAATCGCCGGATTATGGGCTGCAATCATTTCGTCCGCACTCCCCTCCCGAAGAAAGGAATCTGGAATGAACTGACGTCTACCGCAGAATGCGCAAAACCACCGGCCCTTCCCACACAACAGCACCCGCCCATTTCTTTTGACGGGTCTCGCCAACAGCAAGCTTCTCGCTGAGGGTCGCGGATTCTAATCCTGCATTCCGCCGCAATGCAACGTTCCGCACCGTGCAAGTCCTTCGTTCTTCGTTGGACTGCGCAGCCAGCGTCACACCGACCAACGACGATGCATGCCTCAGCGAGGCATTAACATCACCGCGTGCGACCAACGAAAAAACGGCGAAGCCCCTGTGGACTTCACCGTTTCAAGTGACTTTAGACCGGTCGACAAGGAGGGAACTCAGCCTGCGCTGGCTGCTGCGGCTGGCTCGGCCGCGGAAGCTGGCTCGGCAGCCGGTTGCTCCGCTACGTGCAGTCCTGGAATCGCAATCCCGGTGATCTTGACCCGCGTATATTTCTGTCGATGACCAGTATGACGCTTCGACGCATTACGCCGCTTGAACTTCTGGATTTCCAGCTTGATACCCTTGTACTCGGCCATCACCACTTCGGCGGTGACCGCAGCACCATCTATCAGTGGGCGACCGATCACGCTGGCACCGCCGCCGTTAGCGATCAATACCTTGTCGAAGGTCAGGGTTTCCCCGTCCTTGGATTCACCACGAAAGTCGACGGCCAACACGTCACCCTGACGCACTTTGTACTGTCGACTACCATCTTCAAATACGGCGAACATGCGAGATCTACCCCGAAACGGATGAACAACAACCCGTTGATGACTGATGACCCTGTGCGTGACGGGAAGACACCCTTCCCGGCACCCGGCAAAACAATGGAAGTCGCAGAGAGTACTCGATCAGCCCTTCGATTTCGAGCCCGGCGACGGCAGAATCTTAACCTCGTTTCCAAGATCGCTGGTGCAATGGAACTGCAGGTGCTCGGGGCCGACTCCCGTCATGGCGGTGATGCTGATCGAAACGCTGTAGATCTCCTCCAACTTCGTGATGTCGCGGCGCTTGCGATTATTCAGGAACGCGGCAACCCGCTCGTGGACGTCGACCGTCACCCGGGATACGTCTTCCCGGTTGGCGTTGGTCATCAGCAACCGCATGACGTCGATCGCCATGCTTTCGGCCGTCTTGACCTGGCCGGTCCCGGCACAGCACGGACAATCTTCATAGACGCTGCGCCGGAGCGACGGACGAATCCTCTGCCGGGTCATCTCGATCAGGCCGAACGGACTGATTCGCATGATCTTCGTCCGGGCACGGTCGCGCGCCACGGCGTCGTGCAGCGCCCGCTCCACCCCGCGGCGATGCCGCTCATCCCGCATGTCGATGAAGTCGTTGACGATCACTCCGCCCAGATCCCTCAGACGAATCTGGCGGCTGATTTCGGCGGCCGCACGCAGATTGACTTGGTAGGCGTTTTCTTCCGCATCGTCATCCATCCGGAAGTTGCCGCTGTTGACGTCGATGGCAACCAACGCTTCGGTTTGATCGATCACGATCGATCCACCACCCTTGAGCGGGACGTGACGGCTTTGGATGCGGGTGATTTCCTGCTCGATGTCGTACTGGTGGAACAAGGGTTCGCGACCATCGTACAGCTTGACGGATTCCACGTGTCGCGGCAGGACGATGTTCATGAACTCGCGCGCCCGTTCGAAGGCCCGCGGTTCATCAATCCAGATCGCATCGATTTCGGCACTGTAAATGTCCCGAATCGTGCGGATGATCATGTCGCTTTCTTCGTAGATGTCGACGGGGGCGGGGAACTTTTCGATTCGCCCGACAATGACCGTCCACAGTCTCAGCAGGTAGTTCAAGTCCCGCTGCAGGTCCGCCTGGGATCGATCCACTCCGGCAGTGCGAATGATGAAGCCCAAGCCTTCCGGCGGGTTCAGGTCGCGCAGGATCCGCTTCAACCGCCTGCGCGCATCCTCGTCCGCGATCTTCCGGCTGACTCCCACGCGCTGCAGGCCCGGCATCAGAACCAGATAGCGACCGGGGATGCTGATGTAGGTGGAGAGCGTCGGTCCCTTGGAGCCGATCCCCCCCTTGATGACCTGCACCAGTACCTCGCTGCCGCGCGTAAAGATCTCCTGGATCGGCGGCTTTCCGCGGGCGTTCCGCTCGTTGAAGCGTCCGCGTGACTTTTCACGTCGGCGGGGATCCGCCGAGTCGTCGGCATCGCCGCCGTCCTCGTCGTCCTCTTCAACGTCCTCGCCGTCACCGCTGACAAGATGCTTGTAGTACTGGAACTCGACGTCGCTGACGTGGAGGAATCCGTTGCGACCGACGCCGAAATCGACGAACGCCGC
>JANMLE010001228.1:0-2503 GCA_031372385.1 Planctomycetota bacterium
GATCGCCAGCCACCGCGAAAGCCGACCGTCGCCGAAAAGATCCAGTACCGCTATACCGATCCGCGCGAGTTGCGATTGCTGGCGAAGTTGACGCCGCAGTCGGCCGTGTCGCTGTATGTCGAGGTGGCGCAGATGATCGACGCCCGGCATATCAAACCGACAACGTATGCCCAACGGGTCGACGCCGCGTTCGAACACCTGGACCTGGCGCTCAACACGCCGGCCTTTCAACAGGCAGTCCAGTTGCGGGCCGATGATCAATCGCTGGGACGATTGAAGGATGCGCTGTCGCAGTTGCGCGACCGGGTCTCCGTCAAGAATCTCGATGATGCCGTGGCAACGCTCAACCGAGTGCAGACTCTGGTGGAGCAGCATGTCAGCCTGTTGCCCGGTGCGGTCGGCCTGGAGTTCGTGCATGCGGAGCTCGACACGCTCGATCAGTTCTCATCGCTGATCCCGCCGGAAAAGGCGGGTGGTCCCAGCGTGGGATTGAAAGACAATGTCGTCGGGATCGGAGTCGAAGTGGAACCGCATGCCGAGGGACTGAAGGTGCTCAAGGTTCTGCCCGGCGGTCCCGCGGCCGAAGTCCAGATGCGGCGCGGCGACGTGCTGACGGCCGTCGATCGCCAACCGCTCAAGGGACTGGATCTGAATCAGGCGGTCGATCACATCCTGGGTCAGCCCGGCGCACCGCTGCAACTGAACCTGATCCGCGCCGGACGCCGGGGCGAAGTGACTCTCGTTCGCCGACGCATCGCCGTGCATGCGGTCGCGAGCCGGATGGTCGATGCCAAGAGCCATGTCGGCTACATCAAACTCGAATCGTTCAACGACTCATGCGTGAAGGAACTCGACGACGCCCTGATGTCGCTGCACAACGAAGGGATGAAATCGCTGATCCTCGACCTGCGCGGCAACCCCGGCGGATTGCTGACGGCCGCGATCGCCATCTCGGACCGCTTCCTCCCCGAGGGAACGATCGTCTCCACCAAGGGCCGCAACGTCTCCGACAATTCCCGCGAGGTGGCCAATTACGGGCAGACGTGGAAAGTTCCGCTCGTCGTCCTGATCGACCGCAACAGCGCCAGCGCCAGCGAGATCCTGGCGGCGGCCATCCAAGAGAACGGCCGCGGTGTCATCGTCGGTGAACGCTCGTACGGCAAGGGAACCGTCCAAACTCTGTTCCCGCTGCAATCAGCTCCGGCCGGTTTGCGTCTGACAACCGCCAAGTTCTACAGCCCCGAAGGCCGCGAAATGTCGGGCACCGGAGTCACCCCCGATCTGAAAGTCGATCCCACCCCCGGCGACGACGCCGAAAACGACGCCGCAATCGCCGCCGCCCTCAAGCTCGCCACCGATCCCCGGCTGAAGGACATGGCCTCGCGCTTCATCCGCACAGGAGCAGCCCCGCGGATCTTCCGCGTCACCCTCTGACCGAGTCACGGACGACTCGATCAATCCAACACTTCCATCGGCAAAGGATCTCCGATGTTGACGACAGAAATTGAGGACGGACCAAGAGGTCCGTCCTCATCGCATTCTTTGGGGAGATCCTGTCGGTCGGGACTCGGCGGTGGCGCCCTTTCGCAAGTGACAAGCTGACCAAACATGGCCACCCTGCCCTCTACCGCCACTCGCCTTGGTGCAAGAGGTGCCAATCTTGTTTGTTCGTGGACCATTCCATGTGGTCGTTGTGCAGCCGCACGCTGAGATTCCGCGAGCGATCGAACAGTTCCACAATGTCGGCCGTGTGACTGATCTCGGCAAAGTCATAGCGAGGTCCACTGGCACTGCGTTCCACCCACCCGTCACGAGTCTTGACGAACACACCACCACCATTGTCCGCGTAAGACCAAGCCTTGGCATCCACGATTTCGTCGAGGTGGACTCGCTCCGTCAACTCCAAAGCTTTCTGCCGGACCACTTCGCCGATTGTTGCGTCGTTGCGGATGGTCTCCAGGACTTGTCTTTTCGTGTCTAAGGGATTCGCAAACAAGTTCCGCACAAGTGCCACCGCCTCCCACTCTGCCCGCAGTTCCGGCGTCCACGGTCTGGCGTCCCACACCTTCAACGTCTTATCGTCGCTGGCCGACACCAGCCGCTTCCCGTCCGCGCTAAATGCCACGCTCGTGACATAGCCGGTGTGCCCTTTCAACGTGAGCACCTCCTGACCGCTCGTGGCGTCCCACACCTTCACCGTACTATCCCAGCTTGCCGACGCCAGCCGTTTCCCGTCCGCACTAAACGCCACGCTCCAGACCGAATCGGTGTGCCCTTTCAACATGAGCGTCTCCTGACCGATCGTGGTGTCCCATACCTTCACCGTCTGATCCCAGCCTGCCGACGCCAGCCGCTTCCCGTCCGCGCTAAACGCCACGCTATAGACCGGGCCGGTGTGTCCATTCAACGTGAGCGTCTCCTGACCGATCGTGGTGTCCCACACCTTTACCGTTCCATCTTCGTTTGCCGACACCAGCCGTTTCCCGTCCGTGCTCAACGCCAC
>JANMLE010001232.1:0-3479 GCA_031372385.1 Planctomycetota bacterium
AGAGGCTATCGGGAAGGGGTCGGGAGTCCTTTTCATGCCGCACGACATCAAAGACAGTGGCCCAAATCTCGGCATTGCGGCATGAAAAAGACTCCCGCCCCCCTCGCGACAGCGGCTTTTCGGACAGCCTCTCACGTCACACCGCGCGGGCTAAATGCGGAGACATCCGAGCGGATCTGTGCGACTCGCCTCTCATGCCAATTCGAATCGGCTGAGTCTGGCGAAAGATGTTCTTCACATCCGCTGTCTCGCAACCGTCCATCACGGCTGCCTCACGCTGGATTCGGGAGAGCCGCAAAGCAGGTGCCAATGAGACTCGACTTCGGCGGTGACATCGTGCGAATTGGTGAAACTTCTGGTGGGGCAAGTGAATTGGCATTGCCCGATGACGGTCTCTGAATGCGGCGATTCTGTCATGGAGTGATGTCAAGGCGTGAGCGTTGGCAGGAGTTTTTCCAGACCGGTCGCTGACTGACCAGCACCGTCACTCACGTTCCCCTTTTGGAGCCAGTGGTCCTGAACACTCCGAACACTCCGAACGTCCGGGATGCGTGGTGGCTCGTAATCCCGGCCGTTGTTCATGCGCCGGAAATAAACCAGCGACCGTTGGAGCGATTTGAATTGTCGGTGGCGGGAGCGGAGGATTGGCGGGTCAAGTCTTCGGCAAGGCTGCGCTGCCCGTTGTGCTGGATGGTCAAACTGGATGGTCAACAGGCATGGGAAACAAATTGAGCCACCGATTGGTCAGAATCGATGCGCCACCGCGGGTCATCGGCGAATGCTCTGTTTGCTGCCGGATTCTTTGAAAGGTTGGAATCTGTTCACCTGTCGATACCTCGCGCGGCCCGGGCTGACTCGGGCGAACCGTTGATCGCACGCACGCCGTTGGCGTTGCGGCCCAACGCCTCACATCAGCCCGCGTGGGGTCTGAGTGGATGGGTGCTCGCCATCGCCAACCGGGCTCATCCACAGCAGGTCGCGAGGACGCTGGCAGCGTCCGCCACGTGAAGGTGACATCGCCCCGCCCGCTCCAAACCATCGGCTCTGGCAATTGTGATTTTCGGCGACTTTGCAACCGGCTTTCCGCTTGCGATACTGCCACCGGTTTTTGACATCAGCCAACAGTTTTGCAAAGGATCATCAGATGAAGCGCGTGGCCGCAGTGACACTCAAGGGAAACCCGGTGGATCTGAAGGGACGGGCCTTGAAGTCTGGGGATGACGCCCCCGACTTCAAGCTGCAGGACAATGCCTTGGGGGATGTGACGCTGGCCTCCAGCGCCGGCAAGACGCGGATCATCGCGACGATTCCGTCGCTGGACACCAGCGTCTGCGCCCTGGAAACCAAGCGGTTCAACGACGAAGCGAAGAACCTGCCGAACGTCGAGGTGCTGGTGGTCAGCATGGACCTCCCCTTCGGTGCGAAGCGGTGGTGCGGAGCCGAAGGGGTGGAGACCGTGAAGACGCTGAGCGCCCATCGCTGCACCGACTTTGGCAGCGACTACGGAGTGCTGATTGCGGGCGGTCCGCTCGACCGCTGCCTGGCGCGGGCGATCTTCGTCGTCGATGCGGCCGGCAAGGTCAAGCACGCCGAGTACGTCAGCGAGATCTCGCAGCATCCGAACTACGACGCAGCGCTGGCGGCGGCCAAGGGCTGATGCTTATGACCGGGGCAGGCACTGCGTCTGCCCTGTCTGCAGCGTCCGGGAATTTGCTGACACTAGCGGATTGCAGGTGTCATGATCTTCGCCCCGACTGGGCCGATGGAAATCAGCCCAGGGCAAGCTCGGCGGCGAGCGCCGCCCTGGGTAACAGCCACACCAAGGATGTTTGCCCTGAAAGGGCTGCGGAACGCCGAGACCTCCCGTGCCCCTTCAGGGCACATCAATTCGTTGGATCCCCCGATCCCAGGTCGGCGCTCGCCGAGCGAGCTTGCCCTGGGCTGGTTTCCTCCGCCCCTTCGGGGCAAAAACAGCAGCACCGGCAATCCGGTAGTGTCAGGAGATTTGAAATCTGAGAGTTGAGATCAAAACAGCCGCGGTTGCTTCGAGCCGTCGTCGGTCGTGTCCGGCGGCGTCAGGCCCAGATGCCGCATGCCGGCGGCGGTGATCGTCCGGCCTCGCGGGGTGCGCTGGATAAAGCCGAGGCGCAGCATGAACGGTTCGACTTCGTCTTCGAGCGTGTCGGGGGGGATGTTCATGGTGTGCCCGATCGCGGACAGACCGGCCGGGCCGCCCGAGAAGACGTTGACGAGCGTCAGCAGATAGCGGCGGTCCTGGGCTTCCAGCCCCAGCGCATCCACTTCAATCATCGTCAGCGCATCGTCGGCGATGGGCCGGGTGATGTGGCCGTTGGGTTCGTGAACGGTCGCAAAGTCTCGGGTCCAGCGGAGCAGATTGTTGGCTTTGCGCGGTGTTCCCCGGCTGCGGTCGGCAATCAATCCGGCGGCATCCTCCGCGATCTCGGTGCGGAGCTTGCGGGCATTGCGCCGCACGATCTCCGTCAGGTCGGCCAGATCATAAAAGTCGAGGTGTTCGCGGAAGGTGAAGCGATCGCGCAGCGGCGCAGTCAGCATGCCGCTGCGCGTGGTGGCTCCGATGATCGTGAACGGCTTCAACTTCATGTTGATCGTGCGGGCGTTCAATCCCTCGCCGAGCACGATGTCGACGCGGAAGTCCTCCATCACCGGGTAGATGAACTCTTCGACTGCGGGCGGCAGCCGGTGGATTTCGTCGATGAACAGGATCGAACCGTAACTGGCGTTGGTCAGGTATGAGAGCAGATCCTTGGGAGCCATCAGGGCCGGTCCGGAAGTGATCTGGCACTCGGTCCCCATCTCGCGGGCCAGCGTCATCGCCAGGGTTGTCTTGCCCAGACCCGGCGGGCCGTCGAACAGGATGTGGCTGAGCGGTTCCTTGCGCCGCAGGGTCGCGTCGAGAACGATCCTGAGCCGGTCGACGACTTTTCGCTGCCCGACAACCTCGCTCAACTTTTGCGGACGCAGTTCGTCGTCAAAGCGTTCGTCGTCGGGATTGAAGTCGCCGAGCGGTCCCTTCACGGCCGGTGGTTTTTTCCCACCGCCGCCTCCCCCTTCGATCACTTTGTCGCGAGCCATCCGTGAACGTCCTCACTCGTTTAACCCTGAGCCATCGGCGAAGGGTGGGGATCGAACCCAATCCCGTCGCCACAGGCTCCGGGTTAAACGAAAAGCGATCCTAACCCTCGGCAGCCAGTTCGGCCATGACGGTGTCGGAGATGTTGAAGTTGGCGAAGACATTCTGGATGTCGTCGTGATCCTCCAGGGCGTCCATCAGTTTCAGGACCGAGCGGGCGGCATCAGCATCCAGTTCGACGGTGTTACCCGCGATCCGCGCCAAGTCGGCGGATTCGGTTGGAATCCCGGCCGCTTCGAGAGCCGCCATAACCGCCTGAAACGCATCGGGGTCGCAGAGAACCTCAAAGTTGTCTCCCGCCGCCTTG
>JANMLE010001256.1:0-1965 GCA_031372385.1 Planctomycetota bacterium
GACGGGAATGGTCTTCTTGACCGCGGACTTGTCGTCGTCCTGATATCCCAGCAAGGAATTCGAAAGCATCGTCAACGACTGGTCGTTCAAATCGCGCGAATTCACGATGCTCTTGTCGGAACCGGAGCGAAGCGCGAACTGAAGTCCGCCGTTGCTCTGCTTGTGCGCGAGTTGCAGCAGTTGGGCCTGCAGCGGATAGACCAGGAACGTGACGTTCTTGGCGTCCTTGGCCTTGGCATCCTTGGATTCCTCCGAGCCGACGGTCCGGCTGTCGACGGCAAACACCTTGATGCATTGCAGGACCGGTTTGACTTCCGTCCGCTTGGCACCCCCCTTGACGGGCAACTCGATCACCGCGCTGACATCGACATGGTTTCCCGGTCGGAGCAGCCCGCTGTGAGTCATCGTCACCGTCGTGGGAATGGTCACCAGACGCATGTCATCCGGAATCTGGATCTCGGGTCCGTATTCCCCCTTTTCGCCCAGCTCGGTCGCGAGAATCGGCTGTCCCGGACCGACCCGGTGCTTCAACGCGCGCTCGGTAAATTCTTCCTCAGTCCGGATGGCCCCTTCGGGGATCGCGTCGTTCGGCCATTCCTTGAACCCGACGTTGGTCTTGTCGAGCTGAATTCCCGCTTCAACTTCCGTGCGGGCGACTAGGATCCGGGTCTTCGCCGCCGGCTTGCCGCCGGACAGCATCTGCTGCACGCCGATCATCGCCACCAGACCGCAGCCCGCGGCGACGAACAGCATCATGAGTGATTTGTTTTTCATGGAATTGATTCCGCAGGGAAGTGTCGTGGCCGGGAAGCCTGCGTCCGCGGAGACGTGAATCTCCGGGGACCGGTGTCGTCATTCACCGTTGAATGCCTCTGAACGTTCTCCCCGTGCCGGTCGGTCTTCCGCGGTACGGACCGCGCCTGCTAGCTCTTGATCGACCGGCAGAAGTCAAACTCTTCAGCATTTAACGATGCTATCGGTTGTAACGGTGGGAACCCGCCGGGTGTCCGCGGCAGCCAGCCACGGAAATCCACCGGAATCCCACCATTTCCGCAAACATAGCTCAAGGTTTTCGGACACGCGGCCGAAATCGTGAAGCCCGTCAACCCGGATGCTTCAAGGCGTCGTAGCTGAGTTCGCAAGAACTCAGGTTGAGGTCCGATGATTCGCTGAATCCCCGCGAAGTCAGCGACGAGCACTGCGGCAATCGAGCCGCGACCGTGAGGAAGCGGACCATGACCACAGGAACGGCTCCCTCACGGTCGCGGCTCGACGGACACCCTGCCACCGAGACCATGGGACCATGAATCGTCCGGGCGAACGGAAACAGCCCGCAAGTGGAAACTCGCGGGCTGCGATGCAGCGTGATTCGGTCGCGTCCGCTTCCGTTTCGAAGCGCGCCGGACGCGGTCAGATCTGCCCCGAGTAGACGAAGTAGATAATCGAGCCGATGCAAATCGGAATGCCGTAGGGCAGCAGATACATTGTCGGCTTGCGTTCTTTGGCGGTCTCAAACAGGGCCCGCGGATTGCGGACGACCATGATTTCGTAGGCGATGTGCATGAACTGGCGGAAGTGATGCTGAATCCGTCCGCTGACCAGGATCATCACGGCGGCCATCACGGCCCCCACGACCACCGTCACGGCAAACGCGTAACAGGTCGTTGTGGCACCGAGCCAGGCGCCGATTCCCGCCATCAGCTTCACGTCGCCGGCACCCATGCCGCCGATCGCATACAGCGGCAGCAGGCAGAACAGGCCCCACGCGATCCCGTACGCACTGTCGCCGGCACCGTGCCAGCCGGAAGCCACCGAGTGATACAGCAGGCCCGACAGGACCATCGGAAACGTGATCCAGTTGGGAACCTTCAATTGCCTCCCGTCGATGTAGGCCGCGAAAATCAACACGGCCGTGACGAGCTTGACTTCCCAATGCGAGAGCAGGAACTGTTGCCAGTCCATGTT
>JANMLE010001261.1:0-1696 GCA_031372385.1 Planctomycetota bacterium
GCGTCATGCCGATTCGCGGGAGCATGTTTGTTTCCTGGAGTTGAAGTGAGCAGCGGGTTGAAAAACTGTAGCACGGACGCCCCGTCCGTGATTTCCCGTTGGTTCCGCCGCATCACCGCGCCGTCAGGAGATGTCGACCACGTACGTTCCCGCGAGTCGGTCATGCAGACACCGGTTGTCTTCGCTGAAGACAAACAGGGCGTCGGCCAGCTTGTAAAAGCCGCCCACAAAGGGAACGAAACCGATCAATCCGTTGACGAAGCTTCTGAGTAGCCAAGACTTCACGAAATCCGCAGGCTCGCCCGTCTCATAGTCGTGGATTTGCGTGTTCACGAGGTATTTTCCAATCGACTGGCTGCGGGTGATGAGCAGATAGAGATTCAGCCCCAACCAGGCGATCGCTCCCAACGCGATCAAGCCGACCCCCATCATGATGAGAGTCGGATTCTCACCGCCGCGCTGACCTTGATTGCCAAAGTCATTGGGCATGCCGGCAACAAAAAGTCCGATTCCCGGCGCCATCAACATTCCCGCGGCGAACGAGTCGGCCAGGACACCGATCAGCCGCTTCCCCGGCCCCGCCGGACTGTGGGAGCTATTGCTGCGCCCCCCGCCGCCCGAGGACTTCCGCTTCTTCAATGACGGATCAAACACTTCGCCGCAATACCGGCACTTGCTGGCCGCGGTCTTGATCATCTCGCCGCACGCCGGGCAGGGCCGGCGATCCTCGGTCGCTTCGTCAGCCGTGTCCCCGGTTGATTTGATGTCGCCTGCCGCGAACGGATTGTCGTCGACAATTTCCGCGTCCATCGCCGTGTCCGCAGCGGGAATCTCGATCATGGTGTTGCAGTCGGGGCATCGGACCCGCTTGCCCGCCGCGTCATCGCGAACCTTGAGTTCCCTGCCGCACGACTCACACGCGAACTTGATACTCATCCGACGGACTCCAATCGATCAGGGCGGTTATTGAAGCGAACTTGCTGGGGGGGAAATTCCGGCACGGCGACCGGGGCGGGAGCATCTTGGCGAAGCCCCGGTCGGGTATCAACGCCATTCAACCGGTTTGCCGCTCATTTTTCACGGGCAACAGGCGGCGTTCAGAAGATCGCTTGGATCACGTCTCCACGGCTGATCGGCATCGGGAGGCCGACCGAGTCGCGCATCTCTGTTTCGGGGTGATAACCGAGGCAATGGTAGATGGTGGCCATCAGGTCGCGCGGTTCGACCCGGCCTTCCACCGGATACGCGGCGTCGCGATCGGATGAGCCATGCACGACTCCGCCCCGGATGCCGGCCCCGGCCAGCGCGATCGAAAAGACGTGTCCCCAATGATCACGGCCGGCGTTGGTGTTGAACTTGGGCGTGCGACCAAACTCGCCCAGCCAGACGACCAGCGTCTGATCGAGCAATCCCCGCTGCGACAGGTCTTCCAACAGCGCGGAATACGCCTGGTCCATCATCGGCATCAGGAAGTCCTTGCACGCTTGCGAGTGTGTCGCATGCGTGTCCCATCCTCCCTGGTTGGGCTTGTCCTTGATCCGCGTCCAGTTGATCCGCACGATCGAAGTGCCGGCTTCGACCAGCCGCCGGGCCAGCAGCACGCTTTGGGCATAGCGTGATCGTCCGTAGCGTTCGCGAACGGCTTCCGGTTCCTGCGACAAGTCCAGCGCCTGGCGCGCGGCCGATCCTCCGAGCA
>JANMLE010001269.1:0-2208 GCA_031372385.1 Planctomycetota bacterium
CCGCGTCCGCGCCAGGGCTTCGAGCATGTTCCGATTCCGCTCGTCATTCTGACGCCGCAGGATTTCAAACCGCCGGTCGATCTCGGCCTCGGTCCCGCGAAACAGGCGCGGCGTGTTCTCGCGAATCATCTCCAGCGTCAAGCGGAGCCGTTCGGAGGGCGTCATCCGGCGATACAGTTCCAGGGTTTCGCGGCTGAGCATGAGGAAATCTCCAACTCACAGGATCGTCGTTGCGGTGCCCAAAGGTTCGGCGGTCTCGGTGGACGAGTGTCGGCCAACATTCTTCGCCGCCCCGGTACTCCATGCAGTCTACCGTCAGACTGGATTCTGAGAAACAACGCTTCTCAGCGATCTTGCGGGGTGGGGCACCACCACCCCCGTCGTGCCACGGCGGCGGAGTCCGCGGAGGAGCCGTGTTCTTCGCGAGGTCATCCCCCACCGGCACGGCTTCTCCGGGGACTCCGATGCTGTGGCACGTCCACCCGTTGTTGTGCGGTCCAGCTGAAACCGGGCCACCCCGCCCCACATCACCGCGTCTCAAAACAAACAGCCTTCCCCGGTGGCGGGTGGGTTGTGAACTAGCTCTTCTTCTCGGCGTCGGCATCCTTCTCCTCTTCATTTTCAATGGCCGGGGGCTCCTTGCCGTACTTCGCCCGGTACTGAGCGGCAAACTTTTCCTTCGCTTTGGGATGGCAAATGAAGCACTGCGATTCCGCCCGTTCATGCTCGGCGCACCAGTCGCCCTTCTTCTTGCACTCGGCGGCGAACTTCGCGCTGCACTGGCTGCACACCCCTTCGGGAACGCCGTGCTCGGCACACCACCAACCGGAGTGTGCGGGTTCCTTGCCCTCAGCCTTGGAATCGTGATCGTCCTTGGCCGCGACCGGCTTGCTGCCGCCTTGTGGCACGGGAGCGTTCGAGCTTCCGCAGCCGGTGGCGAACAGAGCCACCGACATGAGCAGGGCGATGCCGGTAAGACTGAGATTGCGAGTGGTCATGAGATTCTCCTTCAGGAAACGGGGGGGATTGACTGCCGGTTACTCCGCCGGGACGGTGATTCGAGTTCTCGCGGGCCGGTCCGGAAGATGATCTTCCGGTTCATCGGC
This sequence comes from Planctomycetota bacterium, assembly GCA_031372385.1. Classification (GTDB taxonomy): domain Bacteria; phylum Planctomycetota; class Planctomycetia; order Planctomycetales; family Planctomycetaceae; genus Schlesneria. The sequence continues at coordinate 1,107 of JANMLE010001269.1, forward strand.
GAGGTGTGTGGATTCAGTGACGGGATGCTGGACGAGCGCGTCCCAGTTCTCGCCGAAGAGCCAGACGAGTTGTTCGTCGTTCCATCCGAAGAGCTTTTCCAACAGCCAGCGGCCGAAGTGTGAGGCAATGTCGAAGACGACGTACAGCACACGGATCACCAGCAGGGACATCACCATTGCGCTGATGACTCCGCCGATCACGACGGTCGCCAGAGGTCGTTGAACTTCAGCTCCCATGCCGGTGCTCATGGCCATCGGCAGGAAGCCGAGACTGGCGACAAGCGTGGTCATCAACACGGGGCGCAAGCGCGTGACGGCGGCTTCACGGACGGCTTCATCTCGTTTCATGCCGCGACTGCGAAGCTGGCGGATGTACGAGACGAGAATCATGTCGTCGAGCACCGCCACGCCGGACATCGCAATGAAACCGATGGCCGCCGAAATCGAAAACGGCATGTCGCGCAGCCACAAGCCGAAGATCCCGCCGACCCAGCCGAGCGGCACGCCCGTCAGCACGCGAGCCGAATCGACGACGTTGTGATACGTCAGAAACAGCAGCATGAAGATCAGCAAGATGGCCAGTGGCACGACAATCAAGAGCCGGTTGCGGGCGCTGTCATAGTGCTCGAACTGTCCGCCCCACTCGATACGATAACGACCGGTCGGCAGTTGCACTTTCTCGGCCACCGCCCGGCGAGCCTCTTCGACAAAACTGACCATGTCGCGGCCGCGCACATTGCACGAGATGGCGACGCGCCGCTGTCCCCATTCCCGCATGATCGTGGACGGGCCTTCGACGGTCTCGATCGTGGCCAGCGAAGACAGCGGTAGGCGTTCTCCGGACGGAGTGGAGATGAGAATGGCTCCGATGGTTGTCGGACTTTGGCGGATCGCTTCCGGCAGCCGAATGATGAGCGGGAATCGCAACTGCCCCTCAGTGACTTCCCCGACGGGTTTGGTTCCCAGGGACTCCACGATGTCGAGCACGTCGCTGGCCGCGACGCCGTAGCGGGCGATGGCGTCCTGATTGATGCGGATTTGCAGGATCGGCTGGCCGGTGATCTGTTCGACATTGACGTCGGCTACTCCCGAAATGGTTTGC
>JANMLE010001286.1:0-2484 GCA_031372385.1 Planctomycetota bacterium
CTGACATTCGGCATCGCCACACTGTACGTGGGAAAGAAGGCCGAAGGCCGGAGACCGGATGCTGAAGTTCCTCCCGCAGTACCGATCGACTGACCGCGACTTCTTCCTCTGTCCCATCCACTACCCACCATCCACTACCCACTACTCCCATGCGTAATCTCGTCGTAGCCATGACCGGTGCCAGCGGAGTCGCGTATTCGTTGCGCCTGCTCGAAGTGTTGGTCGCCGCGGGTCGGACCGTTCACCTGACGATCAGTCCGGCCGCCACCGAAGTGTTGCGGCACGAACTCGATTTGACGGTCGATCTGGATGCGTTCGACCCGCAACAACTGCTGCCGGCCGACAGTCAGGCGGCACAGGATAGCAAGCTGAAGCTGCTCAGACCGGACACCGGAACCGGCTACGCGGCCAGTTCGATTTTCAGCGACAGCGCGGTCCTCACCGGCAAAATCGTTTACCACCATTACCGCGACTACAACTCGGGAATTGCCAGCGGATCGTTCCTGACGGCGGGCATGGTCATCTGCCCCTGTTCGATGGGAACGTTGGCCAGCATTGCCACGGGACAATCCCAGAACCTGATTCACCGCGCGGCCGATGTGCATCTGAAGGAGCGGCGCAAGCTGATCGTCGTCCCGCGCGAAACGCCACTCAGCGTGATCGCCCTCGACAACATGAAGCGGCTGGCCGAAGCCGGGGCCACCATTCTCCCCGCGATGCCTGGCTTCTATCACTCGCCGAAATCGATCCACGATCTGGTCGACTTCGTCGTGGCCCGCATCTGCGACCAACTCGGCGTGCAAAATGAACTGATCCAACGCTGGGGCGACAAGCCGGCCACGTGATCATAGTTCACGCGGGCTGTTGTGAGTCGTTGTTAAACCGACAGCGTTCACCCGGCCGTTTCATCGCTGAAGACCGACGACAGCTCATCAGCCCGGAGGGCGGCAGATGATAGCCCACGGCGCGAGCCGTGGGTTGAGTGGCGAAGACGCCGCCTTAGCCCGGAGGGCGACACTTCGATGCAACTTTGGCCTTCTTCGATGTGTCGCCCTCCGGGCTGATTGGAGACTGTTGCCGATTTCCCACGGCTTGCGCCGTGGGCGATCATCTGCCGCCCTCCGGGCTAAAACCACTACGACCACAGTCAAGTCATCGCTGTCGGTTGACCCGCAACGCCAACGGCGTGCGAGCGATCAACAGTTCATCCGCATCCGCTCCCACGCTCATGCCGTTGGCGTTGGCGTTGGGGCTAGACGCGGAAACGATTCATTCAGACCCGCTCGAAGTAGGTCACTCCACCAACGCCGCCACCGCGATCTCACCAATCTTTCCCGCCAGTGGATTCACAACCCCCTTGCCGTTGGGATGGACCCGGTTGCTCAGGAAGACCACGTACAGCTTGGAGCCGGGATCGATCCAGAGCGACGTTCCGGTGAAGCCGCCGTGGCCGAAGGCGCTGGCCGAGAACGTCGTGCCACGATTCGACGAGTACCGCGATCGCATGTCCCAACCGAGGCCCCGGATGTCCTCGGTCCGCTGTCCCTTTTGGTCTGTGCCGATGATCGTCTGCGACGCGGTCATCGCGCGCCATGTCTCTTGTTTCAAGATGCGGCTCTTGTCGTTGTCGATTCCCGCCAGCGCGTCGGTCGCGTACTTCGCCAGGTCGCGCGCCGTGCCGAAGAGACCCGCATGACCGGCGACGCCATCCAGCCGGAACGCGCGGGGATCATGCACCTCGCCCTGAATCCATTCGCCGTTCCGTTTCTCGGTCGGAGCCGTCCGCCGGCGCAGTTCTTCCGGCGGCAGGTAGGTCGTGTCGGTCATCTCCAGCGGTGCGAAAAGCTGATCGCGCGCGAACTCGTTCAGTGGAACTCCGGACACCGTCGCGACCACTTCGCCCAAGACAATGAAGTTCACGTCCGAGTACATGAACTTCGCTCCCAACGGCGCGACCGGCTTGAGGGCCAGCAGTCGTTCCTTTGCCTTCAACGGGCCATCCAGGTAGTCGGCCAGCGCGTTGTCGGGAATCAAACCGCTGCGATGGACCAGCAGGTCGCGGATCGTGATCGCCTCTTTCCCTTCGACCGCAAAGTCGGGCAGGTGCTTTGCGACCGGATCGTCGACCGACAACTTTCCCTGTTCCACCAGCTTCATGATCGAGGTCGAAGTCGCGAGCGGTTTCGTCAGCGATGCCAGATCGAAGACCGTATCGTCGGTCATCGCTTCGGGCTCGGGTTCCAGCCGTTTGTCGCCGTACGCCTTCAGCCAGACGATGCCGCCCGGCCGGCCGATCAGGACCACGCAGCCGGGCAGCTTCTTCTCGGCGATGGCCGCGGCCACGAGCCCATCCATCTCCGCGAGCTTTTCCGCACGCAGCCCCGCTTCGGCCGGAGTCAGCCGCGGCAGATCGGCCGACACCAGTAAGTTGACGTCGACAATGGTCACGACAACGACAATGACGAGCCAACGAAGCATCAACAC
>JANMLE010001298.1:0-2396 GCA_031372385.1 Planctomycetota bacterium
CTTTCGCGGGCGACCGACGTTGCCGTTCGCGTGGCGATCCAGACTGTAGTTTTCCTTGAAGACCGGCCGCTTGGCCGCCTTGGAAACCGCCTTCCCCTCCAGCAACTCCCGCAGCCGCTGCAACTCGGCTTCCAGTTGCCGAATCCGCTCCGCCAGAAGCCGGTTCTCTTCCGTCAGCCGCCGAATCCGCTCCTGCTCGTCGTCCCGAGTGTCCATCCCAAAAACCTACACGAACCTCCCAAAATCACGAAGACCAGTCTCAACGAAAATAGACAGCTACCGTCGACCGTCCCACGCCCAACACGCTGGCCGTCTCGCTCGCCCGGCGGTGCCGGACCAGATTGAGCACGATCAGATAACGCGTTCTGAGCTTCACTTCCCGACATCTCCGCAACCGTTTGACCAGTCGCTCCTTGGCACTCCAACGCATCTCCGGCACAATTCCGTCCATGGGAAGTCCCTCCTGGGCAGCAGTGATGTGTCCAAACAACCACTCCTCCAAGGTAGGGATTCCCTTCGACTCCGCTACCCCTCTGTCCAACAATCGCGCACGGTCATTTAGGGCAACCCCGGAGTTGAGACAGCCTGCCCCGTCCGGCCGGTCCGAGTCATGGTCGCGCACGCGAGGACACTGGCGGAACGGTGAACCTCTGGCAAACTCTCTGCGGGCGACTGCCAGCCAAGAGATTGAGGAGCCTCGTCATGACAACGGCCGTGCGGGTGGTGATCGAATCGTTTGAGAGATTGAGCGACTTTGAGCGGACCGCGGCGATCGTCGAGATACTCCGTCGTTCGCCACACGTCGTCAGCCGTCCCATTGAGCAGGATGAGTTTCTGATGGCGCAGGTCGAAACGTTCCTCGAACTCGATCCGAGGGAGGCTGCCGATGAAGTCGCCAAAGCGCGGTGAAGTCTGGTTGATCGACTTGGGCTGAGACGGATGGTGCAAGAGAGGCCGCAGCGTGAACTGGCCCTTCCCCGACGAGTACGCCCGCATCTTCCAAGCCGCCCAGTCCCAACCCCGCAGCCTTTGGGCAGCCGCTCTCTGGGAAGCCGCCCCATCCCGCACCCCGCTGCACGAACCCCGGTATCACCAATCACTCGCCCCTGGGATCACTCGCCCCAGGGAGTATGAGCCTCCGCGCCGACAAACGCCGCTCAGAATCCTTCCCACAAATCAAACCGCCACTCCAAATCAAGCGGGGGATGAATAATGAGCGCCAGCTTGCCAAACGACATTGCGCCGCTATACTCTCCCCGCATCAACGCCCCCAAGTCTCTCTTCACGAACATGGGAGGCGCTGGTCATCAGCCCAGGTGGCGGAACTGGCAGACGCGCTAGGTTCAGGACCTAGTGCCTTAACAGGCGTGCAGGTTCGATTCCTGTCCTGGGCAATTGGTTACGCTGAAACGAGTTACGTTACCTGTTGACGTTCGACAGTGCGGTGAAAAGCCTGATTCAATCGTGGAACAATTCCACGAAATGAACGAGGAACCGCACATGTCACGCAAAAAGAACGTCCTTCCAAGCTATTTGTTGCATTCCCGCAGTGGCCAAGCCCGCGTCAGAATCAACGGGAAAGAGCATCTGCTCGGTCCCTTCGGCTCTGACGAAAGCCGACTGCGATACGCTGAACTCGTCAGCCGATCTGCGGCAGGACTGTCAGTCGATCCCCTGGCCAATCGTGGAATTGTTCCACGAAATGCATCTGGTGACGATTCCGGCCCGTCCGTGGCGGAACTGCTGCTGGCGTTCAAGCGGCACGCGGACGGCTACTACGTCGTCGACGGCAAGCCCACGGCCGAAGTCGATTGTTTCAACTCGGCAATGCGGCCGGTCCGTGAATTGTTCGCCATGCTCCCCGCCCGCGACTTCGGCCCGTTGCACCTGAAGGCGGTTCAGCAAAAGTACGTCGAGGCCGGTTGGTCCCGTGGCTTCTGCAACAAGTCGGCGAACCGCATCCGCCATATCTGGAAGTGGGCAGTTGGAAATGGTCTGGTCCCCGTGGCGACATGGCAGGCGCTCACCGCCGTCCCGCCGTTGAAGGCCGGACACACTGCCGCGCCGGATCACAAGCGACGTGAAGCCGTCAGTGACGAGCATCTCGAAGCCGTCCGTCCGTACCTCGCGCAGCATCACCGGGACTTGTTCGACCTGTTGCGGGCGACGGGGGCGCGGCCGTCCGAACTGCTGGGGCTGTCGATGGCGGACATCGACACCCGCGGCGAGATTTGGATTGCCGACTTGGAGAAACACAAGAACGCCAACAAGGGTTTGACCCGCAAGCTGTTCTTCGGTCCCCGCGCTCAATTGATCCTTCGGCGGTTGCCATCCACGGGGCGGATGTTCAGCATCGGACGGAGCCACTTCTCCGGCGTGGTCAAGGCCGCTTGTCT
>JANMLE010001349.1:0-1708 GCA_031372385.1 Planctomycetota bacterium
ATTGCTACAACTCTGGTCATGGCGGCATTAAAACGACTCCCGACCCCTTCTCGGACATCGTTGTCAGTCACACATCGAGCAGCAGGCGAACGGGATTCTCGATGCAGTCCTTGATCCGCTTCAGGAAGCTGACCCCTTCTCGTCCGTCGACGATCCGGTGATCGTAGGTCATGGCCAGATACATCATCGGCCGGATCACCACCTGGCCATCGCGGGCAACCGGTCGATCCTGGATCGCGTGCATTCCGAGGACGCCGCTTTGTGGCGGGTTGACGATGGGTGTCGACAGCAGCGAGCCGTAGACACCGCCGTTGCTGATCGTGAAGGTGCCGCCCGTCAGTTCCTGGGGGCTGAGCTGTCCATTTTGGGCGCGCTTGGCAAAGTCGCCGATGGCGAGTTCAATTTCGGCGAACCCCATCCGTTCGGCGTTTCTCAGGACGGGGACGACCAAGCCCTTGCCGCCACCGATGGCGATGCCGATGTCGTAGTAGTTGTGGTAGACGATCTCGCTGCCCTGGATCTCGGCGTTGATTGCGGGGAACGCCTGCAGCGCGTCCACCGCCGCCTTGACGAAGAACGACATGAAACCAAGCTTGATTCCATACCGTTCGGTGAAGGCGTCCTGATGCAGCTTCCGCAGATTCATGATGCCCGACATGTCGACCTCGTTGAATGTCGTTAACAGCGCGGCGGTGTGCTGGGCCTCGACGAGTCGCTGCGCGATGCGCTTGCGAATCGGGCTCATCGGCTGCCGTTTCTCCGAACGTTCGCCTGTGGCCTTGGCGATCACGGTGGGTCGGGGCGGGGCCACAACCGCAGGCTTCGCTTCGGCCGGTTTCGGCGCCGTCACTGCCGTCGTCGCCGCGGCGACTTGGCGCTGGACGTCTTCTTTCAACAGTCGACCACCGGGGCCGGTGGCCGTCACCTGCGACGCGGCCAGGCCATTCTCCGACAGAGCGCGGGCCGCGGCGGGCATGACGCGCGTTGCTTCGGCTGTCGGGGCAACGGATGCCGGTTTGGAAGCCGCCGCGGGCGGAGCGCCGGCCGGTGCCGTGGTCGCAGCGACGACGGTCACGGTTTCATCAATCAGGGCGATCACTTCGCCGATGTCCGCGGAGTCACCCGCAGCTTTCAGCAGTTTGGTGATCGCACCGGCTGATGGAGCCGGAACCTTCTGGGTGGCCTTGTCGCTTTCGACCTCCACCAGATCCTCGTCGACTGACACCACGTCGCCGACTTGTTTCAACCATTCCACCAAGACGACCGTGGTGACCGAGTCGCCAAACTTTGGAACTATTACTTCAACGGTCATGGAATTGGTACTTCCTCAGTTCAAGTGTGAGCCCCATCAACACGCGGCGGACATTGTTCGCTTAGCCGCAGTGATCACGGGCGTGATTCAGTGTGTGCCGTGCGGCTTCAATGAGGGGCCGATGGCCTTGGTCAGGATCGCATCCTGTTCAATAAAGTGGCTGCTGTGGGAACCTGTCGCGGGACTGGCCGAGGCGGGGCGATAGATTCCATCAAACGGATGACGTCCGAAGAGTGAATGCCCCCACATCACCCGCAGGAATCGCCAGGCGCCCATGTTTTCCGGATCTTCCTGCACGAACGTGACGGGAGTTCCCTCGGCATACACCGACAGATACTCCTGAAGCTGTTGGTCCGGCAGCGGGTAGAGCTGTTCCAGGCGCAAGATCGCGACGTC
>JANMLE010001429.1:0-5041 GCA_031372385.1 Planctomycetota bacterium
GCCTCGTAATCGAAGTCGGGATCGAACCCGAGCAGACTCAGTTGGAAGCCGTTCTGTCCGCGCTGCTTGCCGTGACAGGCTCCCGAATTGCAGGCGAACCGCGACAGCACCGGCATCACATCCCGCTCAAAGTCGGCCGGCACGGGGAGTGAAACTCGGTCGACCTTCACCGGCACCGACAGCGTCGCGCCCCGAACAGTGATGCGGATCACCCCCTGTCCATCGGCCAGAGGTTTGATGAAGCCCGAGGCCGAGACTTCAACGACGCCGCCCGGTTCCGCGACATACGCGGCATCGCGAGTTGCGTCGAGCGTCTTACCGTCGAGAAGGACATCGATCAGAAGCTGGCTCCCCGCCAGGCGGCCGGTGAGTTCCACCTGTTTCGGCGAAACCACAATCTCGGCGCGGCAAGATGCCGGGGCGCACAGCAGCACCGCCAACACATTGGCAACCATCAGCAGGGGGATCGCAAGGCGGGATGGCATGGGGGAAACACAGGAGGGCACGGTTCTGGCGGGCATTGCATCAGGGTACACTGAATTGATCGGCCAATCCAAGGCGAGAATCTCGCGAAATCTGTGGGGAGCAGGAATGACGAAGCACGTCGCGTCGGTTGTGGCAGTGGCATGGATCGCGGGCTTGATGAGCGTTTCGGCCCGCGCCGACGAGGCCTTTCCCGCCCACCGGATCGCCGGGAACACGTATTACGTCGGCTCGAAAGCGCTGGCGACCTACCTGATTGAAACGCCCGACGGACACATCGTCATCAACAGCGGCTTTGAAGAGACCGTGCCGTTGATCCGGGCGTCGATCGAATCGCTCGGCTTCAAGCTGACCGACGTGAAGATCCTGCTCGAAAGCCACGCCCATTCCGATCACGTCGCCGGACATGCCGATCTGCAGAAACTGACCGGAGCCAAAGTCTGCGTCATGCGCGGCGACGACGCGGTGATCGCGTCGGGCGGGGCCGGCCAATACCTGTATGACGACAGCCGCTGGCCGGCCTGCCACGTCGACCGGGTTCTCATAGACGGCGACGAGGTCACGCTGGGTGGCGTCAAGTTGGTCGCCCATTCCACGCCCGGTCACACGCGCGGCTGCACCACGTGGACCTGGCAGGTGAGTGACGCCGGAAAGAAACTCGACGTCGTGGTGATCGGCAGTCCCAACGTCAATCCGGGCTATCGGCTGGTCGATAACAAAGACTACCCTCAGATCGCCGAAGACTTCGCGAAGACGTTCCAAGTGCTGAAGAAGCTGCCGTGCGACATCTTCCTGGGAGCCCACGGCGATTACTACGGCATGCTCGCCAAGCACGAACGGCTGAAGGGGGCCACCGCGAATCCGTTCATCGACCCGGACGGCTACCGCGCCTATGTCACCCTGAAAGAAAAAGCCTTCGAGATGAAACTCCAGGAGCAACAGTAGGGTGGGACCAGCGGCGCTTCGCCGCGCCGGCCCACCATCATGCCGGTCAGATCCTGCCGGTGGGCCGGCGCTCGAAGCGAGCTGGTCCCACCCTACTCTGAGGAATTCGACACTCCCGCCAAGTCACTCACCGGCCAACGCCGCCGAGGCCAAATCCATGCCGCCCACACAACAGATCTTCTCAAGTCTCGCCGCGCCCGTGTCGCGCCGCCATGCCCTGGCCACCAGCGCCACGCTGTGCGGACTGTCGCTTCCCGGTTATTTGCACCTGCGCCGTGCCGCAGCGGAACAACCCCAGCCCACGGCCGGGAAGGCCAAGTCGTGCATCATCGTGTACCTCTGGGGTGGCATGAGCCACCTCGAGTCGTTCGATCTGAAACCGGATGCGCCGAGCAACGTCCGCGGCGAATTCAAACCGATCCCGACAATCACTCCGGGAATCGAGATTGGCGAGCATCTGCCGCTGCTGGCCCGGCACACCGACAAGCTGGCGATCATCCGTTCGATCAATCACGACGATTCCGCGCACGGTCGCGGGATGTACTGGAACCTGACCGGTCACAAGCCGCCGCGGGCCGGCAACATTTCCCCGATGCAGGACGATTGGCCGTCGCTGCTGGCGATGGTCTCCAAGTTTCGTGCGGCCCCGCGCGGAGTCCCCGCCGCAGTGCGAGTCCCGTATCCGTTGGTCGACAACAACACGCTGCAGGCCGGTGAATACGGCGGCTGGCTCGGTGTGCAGAGCGACCCGATCGTGATGCGCCCGCCGGAAGGCTTGGCATTCGAAGGAGTCTCCCGCCCGCTCGGTTCCGAAGTCCTGAATCTGAACGATGTCGACGTTCCCCGGTTGACGTCGCGGCGGTCGCTGCTGGCAGCGCTGGATGCACCGTCGCGCCGGGCGCGCGAGCACGCCGGCTTTCAACACTTCCATGAGCTGGCGAAAGACATCCTGTCCGGCTCGGCGGTGAAACAGGCGTACGATCTCGACCGCGAGGATCCGAAGGTGCGCGAAACCTACGGCAAGCATCTCGGCGGCACCAGCCTGCTGTTGGCGCGGCGCCTGACCGAAGCGGGCGTGCCGATCGTGCAGGTCTGCTGTGCGGCGGGCGACTTGAACGGCGGGGCGGGCGACATGTGGGACACACACGGCGACAACTTCAACCGGCTGAAGAAGCGGCTGCTTCCCGTCTTCGATCAGGGGACGTCCGCACTGCTTCAAGACTTGTCCGATCGGGGCACTCTCGGTGAAACGCTGGTGGTCGTTCTGACGGATTTCGGACGCACCCCAAACATCAACGGCGGTGCCGGCCGCGACCACTATCCCTACGTCTACTCGATCGCGATGGCCGGCGGCGGGATTCAAGGCGGCCAGGTCTACGGCAGCAGCGACAGCAAGGGAGCATTTCCGAAGACGCTGGCCTGCTCACCCCCGGACGTGCATGCCACGATCTTTCACGCCCTGGGAATCTCACCGCGGGCGCATCTGCGCGACATGCTCAACCGCCCGCTCCCGATCTGCGACGGCGAAGTGCTGCCGCTGATGTGAGGGGAAGCGAACGCATCAGATTGTTTCCAATTCACGAATGGCGGGATTGGCACTCCTACAAACTTTCCTGATCCGACTTGCCGCTCATTGCGTTCCCGGGCCATCGAGATTCCGGCACCAGACGCCGATTGAGTAGTGACCATCAACCAAAGTCAGCAACGAGGCTCCAAGCATGTCGTCCAACAACTTCGCCACGGAAGAGGATCTGGAGAAACCTGCGGCGTTCGACGGTGGATTTGACGAATACGGAATCGCACTGCACTTTGTCTTGGCGCGACCAAAGGGTGTGTCCCCTGTCGAACTGTCGGAATCGGACGAGAATTTCCGTTCCTTTGAACGCGATCTTCTTTCGCATGTCTACCGTGATGATCCCGGATTTCAATGCCGGGTACTCGCACTGCCGATCGGATACGAATCGTTGACGCTGCGCTTGCCCAAGGTGTTGAGGTACGTCGCAGAAAGCGACCGTCGAGAACTCACCCAGTTGCCAGAGACTCTTGATGATCCCGGTGCGGGCTTTCGCACGCGATCCCTGTTGATGCGGGCCAGCCTGACACAATTCAGAAGCGGCATTTCCATCCTGCACATCGTCTTTTGTCATCGCCCCCCTGAGAAACCATCCGGTGCGGAAACGCGGGACAAATGGCGACTCAGTGAATACGACTTCATGAAGTTGTCAAAGCTCTGGGAAGGTGGTGAGTCGGTTGGAATGGGTGAGGAGTTTGACATTCATGGCGAATTGAGGTTTTCGCTGTCGGGGGACGGGGCCGCTGACAGGTTCACACTCCGTGACATTGTGGTGGCGGTGATCAACCACAACAACAAGGGGTTGAATCCCGGGGAGCGGAACCACATTGGCATCAGCGCGACGGACGATTTCAAAAACCTTCGGCCGAGAGCCGGCACGATTGAGATTGTCGTCGGTGAGGATGAACACCGCAGAGGCAGGTACCCCGAAGTTTTTGAAGTGTTGGTCGATCTGGCTTCCAAGGGTCCGGAAAGCCCGCAGAAAATCGACGCGGCACACGAGAAGGTCAAGAACGCCGAGATGGCCGCGAACGGGAAAAGCATTCTTGAAAATCAACTCGTCTATGTCCAAGGCATCCTGTGCGGGCTGTTGGATTTCAATATCGATGCCGACGAGTTCAACGATGTGTTTGACGAGCCGATCAAGGTGAACAAGACACTGCTGCTCGACGTGCAAAAGGGCACGTTGTTCAAATTCATCACGAAAGACCGGGCCTTTGAGTCCGCCTACGAGAAGATCGGCGTCAATCCGTACCTGTTGTACCCGCAGGCGCTTCTGCTTCACAACGAGGAGCTTTTGGCAGGCGCGGTGCGGGAAGCGCAAAAGGCCGACGGCGCACAATCCGAAAAGCGGCTTCGCAAGGCGGAACTGGCTCTGCGGGAAGTCTTGCAGCGTGAATTGTTGCCGAATGTCTTTCAATACACCTGCGAGCGGAAGCTGTACGACGACGGTCACGGCAGCCGCGGCCTCACGAACTTGCAGATGTCGCTGGAACAGCGTCTCAAGGAAATCAATGGTCGGTTGGAGGAAGTGGTTTCCCGAAAGGGTGCATTCCTTAACATGGCGTTGGCCCTATTCGGAGTAGTGCTGGCCGTTGGGCAGTTGGTGTCAGGCTGGGAAGCGCTAGGGAAACTGGTTGCGAAATGGATTCCCGTCGAAGAAGTTCAAGTGATTGAGGCGGTCGGTGTTTATTTCGTGCCAGCGTTCGTTGTGCTGGTGCCGCTGTTTGTCATTTCCATGTTTATCCACAACCGACGGCGTCGCGGATGATCCCAGTGGGGTTGAGACCGATTGCCGGGCTTCCTTTGAGTTGGAAGTGGCATATTTGAATGCGTGAGTCACCAAATGCCCCGTCTTGCGTTAGCTGCTTTTCTTGGTCCGCACGGTGAACGCTCGGTGACATTGACCCGGCGAGAGATTCTTCTGGCCGGTTTGGCCACGGCCGGCGGACTGTTGTCAGGAATGGGTTCCAAAATGAATCACGCTGCTGCACCGACCGCGCGTCGCCGAGTGATCATTGTCGGCGCGGGATTCGCCGG
>JANMLE010001438.1:0-2894 GCA_031372385.1 Planctomycetota bacterium
AACGGACTGAAGAACTCGGACGAGTTCGCGGTGATGTACAGATCGCCCAGCCGCAGTGTCTGGACCTCGGTCTCCAAGACTTCCGGGCGAGTCTCCAGATCGAGCAGGATCTTGTTCGTCCATTCGATGTGGAACCGGGCCATTGCCATCACCGCTTTGACTTCATCACCGCCGTGGCGTTTGACCATGTCGTCCGGCCGGTTGGTCATCGAGCGGCCGATGGTCTCGCGCCAGTGCGAGGCATCGCGAGTTTGCAGTCGGCGCTCGGCCTCGTGTCGATCACGATGGATCTCATCGGGCAGCCAGCGGCGGGTCGGCAGACGGGCCACTTCACTGGCGAAGGCGACCTGTTCGGAGTGCATGCAGTCTGCTTCGACCTGACTCTCCAGCGCGACCGATGCCAGCAGGCGCGCCGGTTCGTGATGGCGATTCTCGTCGATGTACTCGCGCAGAAAATTGACGTCGCCGCAGGCTCCCTGCACGTACATCGCGGTGACTCCGGGGAGCGCCTGTTCGATCAGGTCGCAGACTTCGCCCGGCAGATCGCGCGACACATCGAATGGACGCCAGTCGGTCGTCACCGTGGGATGTGCGCCAAAATTGACGACGAATGCCAGCGGACATCCCTCGCGCGTCTCCACCTTGAGCGTCGTGACACACGAGTCAACAACTCCTCCGGGCCGAGTCCGATTGAACGAGTGTCCGACGAGTTCGCCGCGCGCGGTGCTCAAGCGTGCGGGAACGCGGCTGTTCCAAGCCATGATCGCCGCAGTCGCCGCCTGTCGGCTGGCCCAGTCCTCGTAGACCGGATCGCATTCACCGACCCCGAGCAATCCCCCCGCGGCCGGAGCGTTGTGGCTGTGCGAACAGGTCAGCAGGATCGATTCGAGAGGCAGGCCGGTCGCGTGCCGAATCCGCTCGCGCGTCAGCCGAGTGAAGGCGGCGTCGATCACCATCAGATCCAACGTCACGAGCACCGCCTGCCGGTGGCCGTCATCAACCACCAGCGAGGTCGCCCGCAGATCGTCATGAATCCGCCGCCAGCGCCGTTCGATGTAATAGCCCCACCCGGTCAGTTCCACGCCCCAAAAGGGAGTCAGGCAGGTACGGGCAATGCCAGCAGACAACATGGTCGAACCCTTTCTGGTGAGGGAGCGGAGTCGCGGTAACCGAGCGCTGTTCACGGATGTGTTGACGGGCGAAGTAGCTCATTTTGGCGGCTGAGTTCGATTGGAAGTGAGCTTCCGAATAATCGCCAAGAGTTCGGCATCTTCTGGTGATGGAGTGGATACGTCACGGCGTTGCCAACGTCTCCATCGCAACTTGGCGAGGAGGATGGCTCCCCACAGAAAAAGACAAATTCCGACACCGATAGAAATCCCGTGAACTGAGAAGACCGAGAAAACAAACCAGTCGTAGAGGCCGTAATCTTGGTGTCGATCGTTGCTCCCTCTGGCGGGGATGAAAAGTGCGGCAAACATGAAAAAGCAGCCGATCGTGACGAGAGGCAGGTAAGCCCCGATCGACATCATCCTGTGGGCGCGTTGTTCTTCCGTCAGCATGCGAAGTTGTCCCGGCACAAGGGCAGGATGAAAGGACACCGGCTCAGTATACTTGCCGCCGCTTTCGTTGACGCTTCATCGCGTAGGGGAAACCACGATGCGCATTGACCGGATCGAAACCATTCCTGTTCGGATTCCCCTCAAGCCTGAACGGCGGATGATCTCGGCGTTGGGGCGACATGATGTTTCGGAGTTTCTGCTGGTGCGGGTTGTCACCGACGATGGCCTGGAAGGCTGGGGTGAGGCAACCGTCACTCCGCGGTGGAGCGGTGAAACGTGCCGCGGTGCGAAGGTACTGATCGACGATGTGCTGGCTCCGGCGGTGCGCGGCATCGAGGTTGGTGACATCGTGGAACTCGATCGGCGAATGGATGCGGTCGCTGTCGGTAACTGGTTCGCCAAGTCCGCGATCGAAATGGCGTGCTGGGACATCCGGGGTCGTGCGGTCGGGAAGCCTGTCTATGAATTGCTCGGCGGCGCGTGTCGGCCGTTGACGATTCGCAGCCGGTTCTCGCTCGGTGCCTACGATCCCGAGCGGGCCCGCCGGCGCGCGGGGGAATTGGTCGCCGCCGGTTTCACCACGATCAAGGTCAAGGTGGGGATCGATCCCGTTCGCGATGTCGAGCGCGTGCGGATTGTGCGCGAAACGATCGGCCCCGACATCGCACTCACCATTGACGCCAACGGCGGCTGGGACGTCGACACCGCCATCCGCTGCATTCGCGAACTGGCCGATTGCGACCTGACCATCGTCGAACAACCCATTCCACCGGGAGACTACACAGGGCTGTCCCGAGTCCGACGGGAAACGGGAGCGAAGATCCTGGCGGACGAAAGTTGCTTCGACCTGATCCACGCGCAGGAACTGATCCGCCACGACTGCTGCGATGCGATCAGCCTCTATCCGGGCAAGAACGGCGGGATTCGCAAGGCGCGTGAAATCGCCGAACTGGCGGCTCAGCACGGGATCGCCTGTTCGATCGGCTCCAATCTCGAATGGGATCTGGGAACGGCGGCGATGGCTCACTTCATCGTCGCCACACCGAACATGCAGGTCGAGCACTATCCCGGCGACTTGCTCGGCCCCGACTATCACGAGGTGTCGATCGCCCGGAACCCGCTCCAGATCTCCGGACCGCTGACGACACTGACCAACGGACCGGGACTGGGAGTCGAAGTCGATCGGGAGATCGTCGAGCGGTATCGGCTTGATCACTGACTGACGCGCCATTCGTCGTTCCATCGGGCCGCACGTACCGTAGTCCCGTCGGGGCGCCCCCGGGCCCCGTTCGGGGAAACCGCCGGAAAACCGGGGGGCGGGTGGGGGGGCCG
>JANMLE010001477.1:0-4148 GCA_031372385.1 Planctomycetota bacterium
CCGAAGTCACCCGCTGGTGGGAATCCGGCCGCTCCCGCTTCCAACCAGAACTCGCCCAACTCCAACAACCCAATGCACCGCCCCCCATCCCCAACACCTCATGACTCGACTCAACACGCTGCGGGAAAATAGACAGCTACAACTCCAACCGTTCGCGCTACCCGACACTGCCCCCGACGCGCCGGCCCAGCTCTACAACCTCACGTCCGATCCCGGCGAGACCACGAACCTCTACTTCAGGCACCCCGAAATCGTGAAGGAACTCAAGACGCTGCTGGAGGCCAGCAAAGCCAGCGGCCACACTGCCGCCGCAAAGCCTCGACCATGAATCACCTGTCTCGCCCGGAGTAACAAGCATGAATTGGGTTCTTGAGTCGGACGTTTTCCCAAGCTCGCACGCCGAGTTGCGAAAGGCGATTGTTGTGCAAGGGCATCGCATCGTCGATTGGCAAGACGACTGGTGGCCGACAGCTTGGCCAGAATTCGATGATGTGCCAACCGTCTTCCACGGAAGTCTTGGCAACGCGGCGCGGATTCGGACATCGGTGGCATGGCAACCGGGTGCGTATTGCGACACGGCCCGATTCCATTGCACAGCGTGGTATCCGCACGCGCATCAATGGCTGCTGAACCGTGAATGGCGATGCCTTCCGGCCGAAGAATTGGTGGCGAACCGGGACCGCGTGATTGCCGAGCTGGGGCCAGCCGACTCCTTGTTTGTTCGACCTGACAGTCCGTTGAAACCATTCTCCGGGCGACGGCTCACTCGTGATCGAATCACCCTCGCAGGACTCGATCATGGGTTCTATTACGATGACGCCGCACTGCCGGTCGTGGTCACTCCCGTTCGCGAAGTGAGTCGCGAATGGCGGTACGTTGTGGTCAATCGGCGTGTCATTGCTGGCAGTGCCTACGTTGCTGATGGCCGCGTTGCGAAGGTCGATGATCCAGGCGGATTGCCTTGGCGTTTCGCCGAAGAGATTGCGGGTGCCCTACCGCCTCCGGAAGCCGTCTATGTTCTGGATGTCTGCGAATCGGATGGCGGTCTACGGCTGCTGGAATTGAATCCCTTCAGTGGTGCGGACCTTTACGCCTGCAACGCTCAAGACATCGTCGCCGCCATACGGATGGTCGGGTGAGAAAACGAGACAGGTGGGACAAGTCCAATTCATGCCGGTCCGCCGGTGCGGACTGGTGCTGAGTGGATCGACACCTCGATAACTGAAGGGAAACTCCGATCCATCCCGCGTGACGATGGGTGGAAGTCTCCTGCCCCCCTGGTCCGACAGCCTCTTACTGCATCTTGCCGAACCCCTTCGTTTCCACTACTGTTCCGCCGCACTGTCCGGGGGGATTTGGGCCTTGAGCGACATCGGGCTTTCCCCCCGCTGTTTGAAGGTCACGTCGAAGGGAGTCGACGATGGGATGGACCCGTCACACGGGAACCGCTGTTTCGCTGGCGTTACTGGCATCGGTCGTGGCGAATTACGCCGTGCATCGGCACTGTGAACGCCGCATCCAGCAACAGACCGCGATCCACTCCGGCGAGCAGGCCGCCCTGCCCGGTGCCTTGTTCTTTGATGATCCCGCGATGTCCGAGCCGGGTGACATGCAGGTCTCGATCATTCCCCGGTATTTGGATGACGAGGGACCGTCGCGCCCCCTGAGTCCGGTGGTTGCCGCCTTGCAAACCAGTGAGTCGGATGACGTGCCCGCCAATTCCCAATCAGCCCCCCATCCAGTCCCCGTCCCCAACGATGCGGTCCCGATCGCCGACGAACCGGCGGATTCGGAGGCGTCCGTTGGTTCGCGCGCCGTGCGCAAGGTGATTGAAGACGAACTGTCGGGATCGTCGCGCGAAGAACAAGAGATCTGGTTTGAAGAGTTGAAGTCGCTGCCGGCGGGCGTCGTCCGGGATCTGTTGCAGGTGCGAAAGCAACTGCGGGCGCTCCCGCGGGCGCTGCACAAGATGGACGCCGCGGAGTCTGTGCCGGCTCCGCGTGTCGCCACTCTTCCGGCGGAACCGGCCTCGCAGACGCGGCGCGTCACACTGCCCGATTGGGCACCCACGATCGTCGCGCTGGAACAGGCGTGCTCGATCTCACGCCACAATCTGGCCAATGCCACCACACCCGGATTCAAGCGGCTGCGTGTGATGCTGGTTGACTCGTACGGCACGCAGTGGCACGACGACGACGGGCCGGCTGCCGATCCGGAATCGCCACACTCGGCGCGGCGGAATCCGATCCGGGCTGAAGGATGCCGGGTGACCGAACCGCTGCTGGATTTGAAGCAGGGGACGTTGCATCAAACCGACCGGCAGCTTGATCTGGCCATTGATGGGGACGGATTTTTCGTCGCCCTGTTGAATGACAAGCCGGTCTACACCCGGTGCGGGGCGATGGTCCTCGATGCCGAACGCCGCCTCTGTCTGGCGGTCGCCGATGGAGCGGCCGTGGTGGAGCCCGGCATCACGATCCCCGCGGACGCCCGCGAGATTCAGGTGTCGGCGAACGGAACCGTCATGGCGCTGGTCAAGCTGGGAGCAGAGCCGATCGCCGTCGGACAACTCGCGTTGGCGCGGTTTCCGAGTCCGTCGCGCCTGCGTCCCATTGGAGGGACACTGCTCAGTCCGACCGATGGCTCCGGGGCCGCGGAAATCGGTGTGGCCGACGAGGGGGGACGCGGAGTCGTTCAGCAGGGCTGCCTCGAACAGTCCAATGTCGCGTTGGAAGAAGTGCTGGTCGAGATCGAGCAGTGGCAGTCGTTGTTGAAGTCGTTTCCACTCAACAGCCGGCCCGTCACTGCGAGCGGTCAGGAACAACGGTCGCGATAGGCGACGCGGCAGAGCGTCGTGCAGAGACTCTCGTCACCGGCGCTGTCTGCGTCCGCGCGATGGCGTTTCGGTCGCAACTTCCGTCGCCGATGGCTCCGGGTTAAACGAAGCGTCCCACAATTGACGGAACTGATCGCCCCGGACATCCTTTGAGAGGTCCGGGGCGATTTTTTGCGCGCCGGGGAAACTCAAAGAATAATCGTCCGCGCCGCCTCATCGTTCTCCCCGCAGGACAGTGATGCCGACGCAGGGAGGGGACGTTGGTGACCGACGACGGTGGCCCGACGAATGCGGGACAGCCGACACCGGCTGAACGGTTGTCACCCGACACCGTTCGTGCGTTGCATGACGTTCACGGCCGCGATCTGCTGACGTTCCTCACGGGGGTTCTCCGGAATCCGGAGGCGGCCCAGGACGTCTGTCAGGCCACCTTCCAGCGGTTGCTAGAAGCGGGGCACGAGGCGCGGGTGGAGACGATTCGAGGCTGGTTGTTCAAGGTGGCGTTTCATGAGGCGATGGCGCATCGGCGCAGGGAATCCCGCGGAGACAGGTTGCTGCGAAACCACAGTGCGGCCGGGGATTCAGCGGGTTTGGATTCTTCGCTGCAATCGCTGGTGCGGGCGGAAGAGATCGCGAAGTTGAGGCAGTTGCTGCAGGAATTGCCCGTGGAACAGCAGCATGTGGTGCGGCAGCGGATTCACGAAGACAAGACGTTTGCGGCAATTGCCGACGAGTTGAATGTCCCGCTGGGGACCGTGCTGACCCGGATGCGGTTGGCGATGCAGAAATTGCAGAAGTGGTTTGGCCGGGAAGGCTGAGTGCGGATTCCGATCGGTTCCGTCGATTGCGGGCGGTTCCGCGGAATCCAACAAGTTCATAAGGTGCGGATCATGTCGTCGGTGGACGAGCAGCGAAACTGGCAGGCCATGCAGTACGTGCTTGGCGAATTGTCCGAATCGGAACGCGCCGCGTTTGAAGAACGCCTCGCGGACGATCTGGCGGTTTGCGAAGTGGTGACGTCGGCAAGCCGCTTTGTGTTGACGGCGCGTGCGGCACTGTTGGAGCCGACAGTCGATTTCGTCGCCGTGGCCGGCGCATCCCGCAACCGACCTGTCGCGGGTTCGACTCGCGGCTCATGGCTGGCCGTCGCAGCGACCACCGCCGCGTTGGTCCTGTTGTGCCTGTGTGCGATCCCTTCGCCAAATCGGACGGACGTTGCCAGCCTAGATCCGGCCGCAGCCGAGTTGGTGTCCTTGTGGCGTTCGGGGATGAGCCTCGGCGATGACGAATCGGATGACATGGAAGAGTTGGC
>JANMLE010001555.1:0-2766 GCA_031372385.1 Planctomycetota bacterium
CCGGCGAAGCCAGCCTGTGCTGAGCGTCGAGGACATCCCCCCCGAAGAACGCTCGATCGAAAAGACCGTGATCGATGAGAACGGGGCGTTCATGGGCTATGGCGACATCCGCCAGCCCGGTGAGCAGATCGTCGAGCACGAGATCATGGACCACGAGTTGTTCGTCGCGAAGTTGGTCAACACGATCCGCGTCCGCGAAAACCACGGCCGCGGCTTCGGCGTAATCGTCCTCGCCGAAGGCTTGGCGGAACTGCTGCCGTCAAAGTATCTCATTGGCATCAAGCGGGACGATCACGGACACATCAAGGTCTCGGAAGTCGACCTGTATCGCAAAGTCGCCAAGTGGGTCGCGACCAGCTACAAGGAACACACCGGACGCGACAAGAAGTTCACCCCGTTGCAACTCGGTTATGAAACCCGGTGCGCGCGGCCGCTGGCGATCGATGTGATCCTCGGCAGCCAGTTGGGCGTCGGGGCCTATCGCGCCCTCGCCGAACAGGGACTCAGCGGCGTGATGGTCTTCGTGGAGGGCCAGATGCAACTGAAGTACGTGCCGTTCGAACAACTCGTCCGCCAGACGGATCTGGTGACGGAAGTCCGGCACATCATCCCCGGCAGCGACTTCCACCTGCTGGCCCGGTTTCTGGAACACTATCCGGGGCATAAGTGAGGTGGTAGTGGGTGGTGGATGGTGGGTAGCGAAGTGGCGGGGAACCGAAAGCCGGCGCGGCGAGCCTCGGTTTCTTCAGACACCCGTCGCCCGCATCTACTCTGCCACGGCGCGGCCGGGGCGGTTGGTTGTGATCCACACAAAAGCGCGACCTGCTTCGTCCTGCCAGATTTCGCGGGAGAGCTTCTTGGGGACCACCACGTTCTTCAGGGCCACGCTCCACGATGTCTCGGCCCGCTTGAATGAGACGGTCAGTTTCGACAAGTCGATGTTCTTCTGCTCGATCTCGAAGTAATCGAGCATGACCGGTGTCTCGGTCAGCTCGGCCACCGTGGCGAGCAGGTCGGTCAGTTCGACCTGGTTCAGTTCAATCGGCGTCATGGCGAACAACTTCGGGGCCGCCTTGATGCGTTGCTTCTGCAGGGGCCAGCCGATGGGCCACAAATCCTGGCGCTGCCCCAGCGGCTCGACCAGCAATTCCAGTCCACCGGCGGGGGTTCGATTCGGCCGGTAACCCAGGCGGCAGTCATTGAGCATGATCGCCAACGCCGTGGCGGCGCTGAACCCGCGCACGTCTTGCCGCACGCGGTTCTTCGCACCGGTCTGTTCCAACAGCGTTGTCGCGGCTTGGCTGAACCGGACGGGGTACGGCTTGGGCAACGGCAGCTTGGGAACCGCCTCTGTCAGTGGCAGGTCGAGCAACTCCGCTTCCACCGGTTTTTGCAGGCTGTCGTATAGCTTGGCGAATTGTTCCTTCGACAGGCCCCACATCGGCTGGCCCTCGGGGGTTCCCTGCGCCCCATAGGTTTTCAGTTCGTTGATCCACTCGCGCAGCTTCGGACCGTCGGCCGCATCGAAACTGCGGCCCGGAAAGCTGATCTTGCCGGACCGATCCAGCGTCCCCACGGCGGTCACGTAACGCAGCGTCCCCACGTTCCGTTCGCGCACTTCAGGCTTGTCGTTCAACGTCGAGCGTTGGATCTGAATCGAGACGTCGAGGGGTTCCAGCACCTTGCTCCATTGTTGCGCGTGCAGACTGCCACCATCGGCGCCGGTCAGCAGCTTGATTTCGACGCTCGTGGTCCGGTGCTTCGACGATGCTCCCGACGACGGTTCCGGTCGGACTTTTGGCGGCGCGGCGGGTTGCGCCGACACCGGCTGGGCTTGGGCGGCACACCAGATCACAACCACCTGCCAGACCATCCTGCGGAAACTTGCCATGCAGTTCACCTCGATGTTTGGCCCCAACGCCATCGGCGTGGGCGCGAATGGGGGCAACGCGTCGCTCGCGCCCACGCCGATGGCGTTGGGGCTAAACGTCTCACTTGTGGCCGCGTGGAGCATAAATGCCACGGGCATTCTGATCGTGCCTGCCAACTCGATCAAGGGCCGCCCGTCGGTTGACCGAATGCTCCGCCGCACCGAAGTGCCTCAAGTTCGAAGACCCGGAACATTCGACATGTTCCGGGTCTTCGCGTGGGTCATCGTCATCAACCGTCCGCTCAACGCCGGACGGGCCGCTGGGCGGTTTGCTCGGTTGTCGACTGCGAAATCATTGTCCGCAGTTCCACCAGCGCGGGAGTCAGCCGACCTGACAGCCGTCCGAGTACAGGGCGGTCATCGGACTGGCATTTGACCAGGTACTTGTACGCCGTCCGCCAGTGCTCGTAGGCATGATCGATTTCGCCTTGCAGTTGAGCCACCGGCACTCCGCGCACGAGATCGTTGTGAATGGTCGCGGCATGGCGGACCAGGATGGCCGTTTCGGCCCGGCAGGCCGTGGAGAACGACTGCGGGTCGTCGGCCAACCATTGCTTCGTGGCCAGATCGAGTTGCTCGGTCAGATTCTCAATCGAAGCCGCCAAGTCGCTGGCGGCATTGCGGTCGAAGTCCTCGCGCTGCACATGCAGCACGGTGCGAATCGTGGCGATGGTCTGTTCGATGCGCTGCAGCGCGGCGACGGCACGGTCGCTGTTGATCGCACCGTACACGTCCGAGAAACCTCGGCTCGCCTCTTCGATGTAACGGAACGAATCGACCAGTTCATCGTGGCTCTCGCCGCGATTCACCTGGTCCACGAAATGTTCGCAGACTCC
>JANMLE010001574.1:0-1107 GCA_031372385.1 Planctomycetota bacterium
CACAACCCGCATGCCTTCACCACGTGGTTCGCAGGCGGCGGCGTGAAGGGCGGCACGCTGTTCGGTGAAACGGACGAGATCGGCCACAAGGCCCTGATCGACCGGGTCAGCGTCAACGATCTGCACGCCACGATCCTGCACTCGCTGGGTTTGAATCACGAGAAGCTCACCTACCGCTACAGCGGCCGCGACTTCCGCCTGACCGATGTGTCGGGGCGGGTCGTGACCGAGATTCTGAAACAAGCATGATTGACAGGCACACTCGACGAAGCGGCGTCATGGACGCACGGATCGTGTGGACGGTGCTGGTCGCTGTCGCGCTGGCGATCACGTTGCCGCTGGCATGGCGTTTGGATTGGGCTTCGACGCCAACGCACTTCCGACAGGCGCGGTCCGCACTCGAACGGGGAGACTACTCCGAGTCAATGCGGCTGGGACGCCGCCTGATGGAGCGCCCGTCACACCGCGCCGAGGGCATCCTGTTTGTCGCCGAATCGTCCGCCCGGCTGGGAAACTTCGACGAGGCGCTGCGGCTGCTGGATCAGATCCCCGCCGATAATCCGTCTCTTGCGGAAACCGCGGCGCTGCTGACCGCCCGAATTCAATGCGACGACCTGCACCGGCCGACGGATGCCGAACGGTCGTTGCGGAGGGCGCTGCGGATCAATCCGTCGTCGCTGCCGGCCCATGAAAAGCTGGCGTTCATCCTGGGGTTGGCCGGTCGCAGTTGGGAGGCGATGCCGCACCGCCTGGCCCTGGTCGCGCAGGATCAGGTTTCGGTGCATCACCTGAGTCTTCTCGCGCTGGGTAACACCGCGGCGGAGAACCCGGACGTGATCGCCGCGTACGCCAAGGACTCGCCCGCTGATCCGGTGGTCCAATGCGGATTGGCGCGCATCGCCTTGCGGGATGGTCGCATTGAAAAGGGTGAGCGACTGCTCGATGAGACCATCCGGCGGCATCCCGCATTGTTTGCCGCGCAGGCTTGGAAGGGGGAAGTGCTGCTCAATCGTCGCGATCACACGGCGTTGACCGCTTGGCATGCCGCGCTGCCTGATGGAGCCGACGAGTTTCCCGACCTCTGGTTCGTGCGCGGCGGATGGGCCG
>JANMLE010001767.1:0-3173 GCA_031372385.1 Planctomycetota bacterium
GGCAGCATGAAGTAACAATAAGTGGGCCGTCCTTTCTAAGCCGTTGTGAGGTTACACAAGAACAGTACCAACGCATCATGCTGAGAAATACAGCGAGTCCGAAGAGCTTTAATCATCCTGCCGAGGCAAGTTGGGATGAAGCAGTTGAGTTCTGTAGGCGTTTGACGGAACTCAACGCAGAAAACATTGCCGGGAATATTTACCGGCTGCCAACCGAGGCTGAATGGGAATATGCGTGCCGCGCTGGTACGACTACTGCGTACAGTTTCGGAGCGAACCAAAGAAATGTATCCGACTACTCTTGGTGGTCGGGTAACTCATCAAGCAAAACGCATCCTGTTGGAGAGAAGAAGAAGAATCCGTGGGGCCTTTGTGACATGCATGGAAATATGTGGGAATGGGTCGAGGACTGGTATGGAGCCTATCCGTCGGCCGCGGTTGTCGACCCTAAAGGACCGGAAACTGGAATATTCCGCGTTGCGCGTGGGCATAGCTTCCACGACATACCCGGTCGGACAGCACATCGCAGTGGTGAACTTCTCCCTAGCTTTCGCAACAACAATACTGGGTTTCGCGTTGTGATGGTTCCGTCATCGTTTCGTAAATCACAACCTTAGGCGGCGAACACGTACACCGATGAGGCTGGGTTGCCGGGCAGGGTGGCTGGGGTCGAGCGTTTCGCTCGCCCACAGCCCAGTGATTTTACCACGCCCGTGATTCGATTCATTTTTGCTGAGTGTTGTCATGGGCCAGCGCCTTCCGACGGGGGCGGAGAGAACTCGTCGAGAAATGCTTGAGGCGTCACGATGGCAACGCCTCGAAACGGATGCAGGACCAGCAGATCGTCATCCCCCGTGACGAGATGCGTAGCGCCACCCGAGACGGCCAGTTCCAAGAACTTGTTGTCCTTCGGATCGCGGCAGTCTTGAATCGAATCGTCGATGAAAACGATTTCGACCGTGGCGAGAAATTCATCGAGGGCTCTCGTTCTATCAGCGGCACTCAAGTAACGGTCAAACTTTCGCCGGATCAGAACTGCGCGCAGTTCCTCAACCGTTTCCTCCGAGGCCAGCAGTCGCCCCAACAAATTGGCCGTCCGCATGGTCCGATTCGGAATCGATCACGGGAACATCGTTGCACTGACAATGACGTTCGTGTCGAAGTCGATCCGCAGTTCAATCGTCATCGCTGTCATCTTCGAGAATGGATTGGAGAATCTCGGGGGTTAGCCCATTGGCCTGCGCTTTACGGCCGATGTCCTCCATCACGTCGAACAAAGCCGTTCCTCCGGTCCCCCTGAGTTCGTTCAGTCCCCAGCGAACGAGGATCGCCAGCTTGGCACGCCGCTGCTGATCGGCTTCGCGAAAAGCGCGTGCGGTTTCGGAATCGACTTCGATCGAGATCGTTTCGGTGGTCATGGCTGGTCTCCTTCGCTCATCGACAATTCCTGCCTCCGGTTGGTTCGTGTCAAAACTTCATGCGGCCTTGAAAGCCTTTGGCAGTAAGAGGCTGATCGTGCCGTCGTGGGGAGGTCGATCAGTTCGTTGTCGTCCGAGGGGACAGAGGGGGACAATTTGACGCGGTTCGTGCCTGAATGCGGTAGCGGCGGCGGCGTGTCACTCGCGTCCCTCCAAGCGGCGGCGGCGGTCTTGCCAGTGGTTCGGCTTTCGATTCGTATGCGAAATACTCCAGACCACGATTTCACCCGATAGAACCTCAAAGACGATCACGTAGGGAAATCGGTGCAACAGAACGCGCCGGATGTCTTCCGGTCCCGGCCAAGTCTCCAAACGGGGTGGACCGTCGGGGAACTCGGCGATTTCGTTCATCGCGGCTTCGACAGCGGCAACGAAGCGCTTTGCCGCCATCGGATTTCGGCCTGCGTACCATTCTGTCGCTTCGCGAATGTCGTCGCGCGCTGCGGGATCGAGGCGAACCATCATGGCTGGTCGAACCGCGCGATGATTCCGTCGAGTTCCGCCCGCACATCGGTCCAGGCATGAAGTTGCGAGCCTTCCTGCAAATGCCGCTCGCGGCGCGAACGCACTTCACATGCGAGATCCTCCGCAAAGGCGGCGTCTGCGATTTCACCCGGCAGGCTTTCCCACAATCGTTCCGCCAGTTCGGCCCGCTCTTCGGGTGGAAGAGCCATCGCAGCTTCGAGCAAACCTTGAGTCATGAATCTGTCTCCCAAATCATCTGCTAATCTTTGGAACGCCCGACCCCAGAGCCAGAAACTATTCCTCGTCGTGCTTCATCTGCGCGGCGGCGACGATCTTTTGTTGTTCCTGGGGCGGGACTTGTTCGTAGTGGCTGAAGTCCATTGTGAAGGAGCCCTGGCCGCCGGTCATGCTGGACAATGAGCGGGCGTAGGTCATCAACTCGGACAACGGAGCCCGCGCCTTGACGACGGTCATGTTGCCGGGCAGCGGGTCCATTCCCTCCATGCGACCGCGGCGGGTGTTCAGGTCGCTGGTCACGGGGCCGAGATGGTCGCCGGGGACCGTCACTTCCAAATGCATCACCGGTTCCAACAGGCAGGGCTTGGCCTTCTGGAAGATGTCGCGGAAGCAGCAACTGCCGGCGGTGCGGAACGCCGCTTCGTTGCTGTCGACCGGGTGATCCTTGCCGAAGAACACGGCGACGGCGATGTCCTGCACCTGATACCCGGCGAGAACCCCCTTCTCCATCCGTTCCCGAACCCCCTTCTCGATGGCGGGGATGTACTGGTTCGGTATCGTGCCACCGGTCACGCAGTCGAGGAACGCGAAGTTCAGATCCTTGTCGTAGTGGTGCTCGCGCAGGCCTTCGAACTGGTGCCGCGTGAAGTAGGTTTCGGGGTCGAGGTCACGCGGCAGGGAATACACGCGCAGGTGGACCTCGGCAAACTGACCGGAACCGCCGGACTGTTTCTTGTGGCGGTATGAGCCTTCAGACTTGCCGGCGCAGGCTTCGCGGTACGGCACCTTGGGGGCGTGGACGACGACATCGACCTTGTCGCGCTTGTGCAGCCGCTCCTGGACGATTTGCAGATGCAGGTCGCTCATCCCGTGCATGACCATTTCGTGCGTTTGCGGATCGCGGGTGATGCGGAACGTCGGGTCTTCCTCTTCGATCTTGTGGAGCGCGCCCGAGATCTTCTGCTGGTCGTTGCGGCTCTTCGGTTCGACCGC
>JANMLE010001642.1:0-8882 GCA_031372385.1 Planctomycetota bacterium
TGGCCCAGGCGATCGACACCTGGCGTCAGACGTTTGGCCAATCCCCCGCGGCAGCTCAGGCGGGGCAACTGCTGCGCGAACGCTTGTGGCTGCCGCTGGAGCCGCATCTCGTGGGCGCGAAGACGGTGCTGGTCTCACCCGATGGTGTGCTCGGCCGCTTCCCGCTGATCGCGCTCCCCGGCGACAAGCCCGGTTCGTACCTGCTGGAACAACGCGCGCTGGCGATCGTGCCGGTGCCGCAGGCGATCGTGTCCCTGTTGAAAGAGAAGGACACTGATCGCCCCACGGTGGCGGGGAACCTGCTCGTGCTCGGTGACGTGGACTACGACACTTCGACGGAAGGAAGCCTGGACACGTCCACACCGAAAAAGAAATTCGGCCGCAACCCGGCGGCGGTCCGCGGCGCCGACTGGCGCGGCTTCACACCGTTGCCCGCCACGCGCGGGGAACTCGCCACGATCGACAAGCTGTACCGTGGGATCTTCGGCGCGGAGGGCGTGACGCTGCTGGAGAAGACCGCGGCGAATGAGCAGCGTTTCCGTCAGGAGGCCCCCCGGCACAAGTTCCTGCATGTGGCGACGCACGGGTTCTTCGCCCCCGAGTCGCTCCGTTCCGCGTTGAAGGACTCGGCCGATCGCAGCGCGAAGCTGAGCGAGTCGGACTCGTCGGACCGGTTCGTCGGATATCCCCCCGGCCTGCTGTCGGGCCTGGTGTTGGCGGGCGCGAACCGCACGCCGGATGCGGACCACGACGACGGTATCCTCACCGCCGCGGAAGTCGAAAGCCTGGACCTGCGCGGCGTGGACCTGGCGCTGCTCTCCGCCTGCGAAACCGGTCTGGGAAACGTGGCCGGCGGCGAAGGCTTGCTCGGCCTGCAACGCGCCTTCCAAGTCGCCGGCACCCGCAGCGTCGTGGCCAGCCTGTGGCAGGTCTCCGACGATGCCACGCGCGCCCTGATGGAACGCTTCTACGACAACCTCTGGCAGAAGGAAATGAGCCGCCTGGAATCTCTCCGCGAGGCGCAGCTCTGGATGCTGAAGGAGGGCCAACACCGCGGCCTCGTCCGCACCGACCAACCCAAGGTTGACGACCAACCGAAGCGAACGCCACCCTTCTACTGGGCTGCTTTCACACTCAGCGGTGATTGGCGGTGAGGTCCATCAAAAAATTGCTGGAGATCTTGTCCGGGCAACGAGACGGTGACGTTTGAATGTCGGAAGGCAACGATTTGCGGATGACTGGCGTTTCACGACGCGGATGGCATAATCGTCCGCAACACGTCGACCTTCGTTGTGTGAGCTTTACCGACCGCCGATTCGTCGAAGCATTTCGGCCGTGCAGTCGGTCCCACTTTTGAGAGGAGGATCCCATGATCAATTGGCGGCTCAGTCGGATGATTCTACCCGTGACGGGAGCAATGCTTCTCGCATTCTCCGCGAGTCTTTACTCACAAGTCGCTCCTCCTGGAGCACCTCCCGGGCCGCCTCCCGGAGCGGCCACAGTTGCACCGCCCGCCGCGCCGGTCGGCGAGTCCGTCGGCGAGTCCGTTGTAGAGCCGGAAGTCTCGCCGGAGCATGCCGACGCGGGTTTCGACACGTACGCGAATGTCGGCATGTTGTCGGCGGCATGGCGTAGAATGGACGCGACGTTGGTTGCGGATGTCGCGCTGCGATTCGCCGAGGGGGAGCGGATTCTTCTGCGACCCCACAAGGCGATCACCACGGGACAAGTCTTTGATCTCGCCATCCGCTTGGCCACGGAGAAGCGCGACAAGGCGACGCTGACGCGACTCGCCAAGGCTCTCGAAAAGAGCGGGGATCACGCACGGCTCGAACAAGTCAATCTCTCGATGAAGGTTGCCGGAACTGCCAGAGCCAGTGACCCCACTCTTCAGGAAGGGACTCCGGAGGAACTCGAGCTGATCCGCAAGTTCCAATTCCAAATCGAGGCGGCCCGCATCGACGGCAGCGGTGAAACTCTCAAGCAACTGGAATCGGGGCTGGCCGACGCACCGCTGAAGGACAAACAGCGTGCGGCACTCAAGAAGCTCATCCAGGAAGCCCGTGACGCACAACCCGCCAAAGAGGAGGCCGAGGTGCTGGAATTGATGAGCAAGGTCGGCGGAGCGAGTCGCGCCGCGACTCGTTCTTGGTACGACGCTCAACCCGATGTTTACGGCACAATTCGCCTGGGAAAGAACGGCAAGTATTACCGTGAGAACTTCTGGTTCTGGAGAGATCGTATTTTTGTCGTCGACAAAGCGCACAAGGGCTGGTTCGGTGAGTTTGTCATCGACAGCGGGCACATGGTCATGCGACAGAGCCCGGAGTATGTCCGCGTCCTCTGGAATCCCCCCACAGGGACACGTCAGCTTAAGAACGGTGGTTGGGTTTATGTGCATCCCACCGATCCCAACACGGTCTACTTCTGGCAAGCCAACGGCACTTGGTCCACCAATGTGTCATTGACGGGATTGCTCGAAGGGGGCAATGTCAGCGGCAATAGCCTTACCGTTTCGTTGCCGGCAAATATCGTCGCCGCTGGAGGCGGTAACATCGTCGCTGCCGGCGGAGGCAACTTCACCAGTAACGGAGCGACCCTTCCCGCTGGAATCGTCGCAGCCGGCGGAGGCAATATCGTCGCGGCTGGCGGAGGCAATGTCGCACCACCGAACAACACGCTCGTACCGAGGAATTCCTCGCCAGTGATCTTCACGAACAACAGTTTTGTGGTTCTCCCGAAGTAGGCCGTTCTGCCAGCGCGGAATTGCAGTGGTCGAGGGATGAATGCGGATCGAAGGAGGCACCCGACGGTGCCTCCTTCTTTCATTCCAAATGACCACCTGCTGCCGAAAAACAAGCTGTTCCTTTTTGGATAGCCTGTGACTCCTGCGATCCAGAGTTTCGTGTACCGGTCATTTGATGTCGCCCCTGAGCCACTCGTACGACTTGTCAGCCTGTGCGGACAAATCACTGGACTGATCGAACAATTGCAGCGCGTCGTCGGCCAGTCAGCCCGCGCGGGTGTTCAAGGCATCCACGTCCTGAATGACCTCGTCAAAGAATAGTTGAGGGACCGAGCGGTATGCCTCGTTGGCATCGGCGAGTTTGCGGAACGTCTGCACTTTGAGACGCAGATACTCGACCCGCGATTGATCGACGCCCTGGCGGCCGGCCTCTTCATTGAAGTTGGCGGCCATGCGGTACCGCTCGGCAGCTTTCCCCAACTTAGTGTCGTGGATCGCTCCGCGATCCAACGTTCTGATCGCGGAGCGATCAGCGACAGTGCGACAGTTGATTCTCGAACGGTCCTTACTCGATGGCGATGGTGGCCCAGCCGTTGTTCGACTTGATGGATGTGATGCGGGGAGCCGGCCCGCTGCCACGCCAGAACGCCGTCGGCAGCGTTCGGTCGAATTCGAGTGGGATCAGATTGGCTTCAATCACCTTTTGGATGGCGGTTTCCATGATGGTCGGAGGCGCGGTGGGATCGGCGCGGTCCCCGGCAACAACTCTCGGCGTTCCCGCCACCCAGCGGATGCTGTTCCCGGTCACTTCGGTTTGATACGGGATCGTCACGGCCATCGGCGGGAGAAACGCCTGTCCCGCCGGTTTGAACTGCGCCTTGATGGTGACGAGCAGCCGGTCACGTTCCAGCCGCAACGTCATCGGCTCGACGTTATCGAACTCGATGTCTGTGACGAAGTCGGCCGTGCCGGGGAGTGCCGGCAGATCGTTCACGGGGGACTTGCCATCGTCGGACCGGCCTCCGGCCAGGGACAAGAGCGATTTCTCCAGTTCACGAAGCTTCTTGTCGGTGGTCTTGAAACCCTTCAGGCCGGCCCGATCGACAAGCGTGTTCAGCAGGCTTTCGTGGATGGAAAGCCGCACGCCGTTTTCTCCATCCGATGTCTCGTTGAGTGCGGCAATCAGGGCTGCGGCCTTGGGGTCTCCGACGAACAACTCGTGGAAGAGATGTGAATCCGTGGTCCAGACCGCTTGCGATGACGGCAACAGTTTGAACGAATCCAACCACTTGCGGAGAGGCTCCAACTGCCGGTTGGCCTGGGCCAGTTGCGAGTCGACTTCGCCGTCGAACGTGGGGAAGAGTTTCTCGGCCAGCCGGTCGCGCGCGACGGCCTCGCCCGCAGACTTCTGTCGCTCGGCGGCGCGGTAGGCGATGCGATTGGCGAAACCTCCCAGCAGGGTTCCCGTCAGCGGCGTCATCGCGCCGATCGTCTGATTCCAGGCGCGGATGAAGACCGTCGCGTGACGGGTGGAAAACTGCACGCCGTCAAAATAGACCTCTTTCACCGCGTAAAACTGCTGCTGGCCCGCGGTGTCGATCATGGCCTGCGGGGTGACTCCGGTGGTCAGCGTCTGGACATCGCCATTCAGGACGAGCGCGATCCGGGCCTGATCGGACGAGGGAACAAGATCCGCGCGCAGCTTGGTCACGGTCGTCTGGCGTCCGGTGACTTGGGCACCAAGGATCACGTCCCGCACGGGACCGGGGTCGGTGCGGTCCTGGGCCATCAACCGGTTGAGAAACGATTCGCTGACGGCGAGGCGCAGATTGACCGGGCCTGTAGATCGTCGAGCTTCGGCGCGATGCGGCGTTGGACTCGCGACTGGCGTTCGGTTCGCGGGGGCGAAGTTGGAGGTGATGGGCACGGGTTGCGTTGGTCCCACCAGGATCGGGGCGGGTGAAAACGGGGAAGCAGGCACTCCGGGTCCAAAGGCGGGCGGTCCGACGAAGACGGGGCGTCCGTCAAACGAGGACGCAGGTCGCGGATAGAACACGGGAGGCGGAAAGAATCCCGGGGCCGGTCCGATCGACAGTGGAGGAGTCGTTCCAGCCGGTGCCGGAAACGAGGGACCGAGACCCGCTTCCAACGGCACCGGTGGTTGCGCCGCAGCATCCCGCGCGCTGCCGCACACGACGATCACCATCACGATTCCGCACAGGAATCGTTGGAGTTGACGGATGTTGCGGGTCTGGATCGTACACATGATTCCACCTGTCCTGAATGCGGAGCGTTCGGGCTGTCCGACAAATCCTACAAACGTCGGCCAAAGAACTGGTAGAGATTTCAAAACCCAAGAAACGCCGACGGGTGTTGGATCGGAGTGGTCTGTTGCAAACGTACCCCGGATTTACCGTGGATGCTCTGCTGTTCATGGCGACGGCGGACCAACCCTTGTTGACAAAACGCCACAGGAACCTACCGCGTGACTCACCGGGCGCGTTGACGGTTCGTTTTGACTCGGGGCCGCTGGGACCATCTCTGCTTCATCGGCTCCGGATTGCAAGCGGCATGCCGACGTCACGATTGTTGCCGCTGGGATCGGGACCGCCGAGAGACCAATGACACTCACACGCACCGCGTGAAGCGTCGAGCTGCGCGGCATTCCCGCCGGACTGGTTGTGTCGATTGTGGCGGGCAAACCGGCAGGGCGATATGAATACGCCGAGCGGTCATCCGTCGGCACGCGATTGATCGCGGACGTTCAGCGATTCCCACAACACAGAAAGTGCAACGATGACGACTCCCCTGTTTGATTTGACGGGCAAGGTGGCACTGGTGACCGGCGGCAGCAAGGGGCTCGGCAAAGCCATGGCGCGGGGGTTTGCCGAGGCGGGTGCCGACGTGGTGATCTCCAGCCGGCATCCGGACGAATTGGAGTCGGCACTGGTCGAGATCCTGGCGGGAACGAATTCGCGGGGGAAGTGGTTCGTGGCCGACATGACTGATCGCGCGGCGGTCGACAAGCTGGCTCGCGACGCCCTCGAAGCGATGGGGCACATCGACATCCTCGTGAACAACGCCGGATCCAATATTCCGCAAGCGGTCGACGCGATCGACGATGACAAGTGGGACCGAATTGTCGAACTCAATCTGACGTCCTGCATGCGGTTGACCCGCGCGCTGGTTCCGCAGATGAAGAGTCGGCGTTGGGGCCGGGTCATTCACATCTCGTCGGTGATGGGACTGACGTCCAAGCCGGGCCGCAGTGCGTACTCGGCGACCAAGGCCGCGTTGATCGGCATGACGCGGGCGATGGCTTTGGATGTGGGGGAATTCGGGATCACGGTCAACAGCATCGCGCCCGGTCCATTTCTGACGGATCTGCCCGCGAGTGTTCTCAGCCAGGCGGAACTCGACAGCTTCGCCGAGCGAACCGCCATCGGAAGGTGGGCCGATCCACGGGAACTGGCCGGTCCGGCGCTGCTGTTGGCGAGCGACGCGGGAAGCTACATCACAGGAACGACGCTGCTCGTGGATGGAGGATTGCTGGCGAAGGGGTTTTGAGCGAGGTTCATCAATGGAATTGGCTCCAAGTCAAAAGAAGCGAGTCCGGTTGCGAGCGCAGCACCCGAGTTGCCGGGTTCGTCTGAATGGCGCAGTGCGACCATCGAAGTCCAACTCGTCACGTCGAGAACTTCACGAACCGGTTGATTAAAAGGCCGAAAGCCGCCGAACGAACTTGGATGCCTGTGACTTCGTGCGGGTAGAATGTGATCGCCCCACCTTTACGAGGCCGTTTTCAGACAGGAGTCTTGGCCATGATCCGCCCATCCCGTATCGCTGTTGCTGTTGCTTGCGTGTGCATTGCACTCTCGACCGCCCCCCAACTTGACGCCAGCCACGGACACGGTGGCGGCGGAGGTGGTGGACATAGCGGCGGTGGTGGACACATGGGTGGTGGTGGACACATGGGTGGTGGTGGTGGACACATGGGGGGATTCAGTGGTGGCCACGTTGGAGGTGGCCATGTGGGCGGGTTCAGTGGCGGCCACGTCGGTGGCGCTCAGCACTTTGGTGGCGCTCAGCACTTTGGGGGTGCGCAGCACATCGGTGGTGCCCAGCAGTTCGGTGGTGCGCAACACATCGGTGGTGCCCAGCACTTCGGCGGGACTCAGCATCTCGGCGGTGTGCAGCACTTTGGCGGTGTGCAGCACAACGGTATCCAGTCCGGAGCGATTCACCATCAGAACTCGATCGGGACATTGCAGCACAACGGCGTCCAACAGCATCTGGGGAATGCCACTACGCACCATCAGTTGAACGCGCCCTTCTATCAGAATCACGGGAATCATCTCGGTTCGACGTCGCTGGGAAACAACTCGGTTCAACACCGTGTGAACGCGACGAATCTCGGCAACGCGCAGCACCACGGTTCGCAGTTCCTGCAAAACCACAACGCGCAGACGCTGCGCAATTCCAGTCTGTCGTCACAGGCCGGGTTGCAGCACCATGGGTTGCAGCACCACGGTTCGCAGTTCCTGAACAGCCACGGCACGCAGACGACGAACGCACTGCATCACCAAGGATTGCAGAATCACGGATCGCCGAATCAAGGATTGCAGAACCATCGCCTCGGTGGGAACAACGCGATTCAGGGGAATTCGTCGTTTCTGGCCCATCACCACCAATCCGGTAACGTTGGCAACACCGGCAGTGCGATTCTGGGGAATCATCACAGCACGACGGGAAACACACTCGGACAGCACCATCAGCAGAACGGCTTGCATCAGGGCACGAATCACGTCGGGAACTACGTCCACAACAACCTCGTCCAGAACTTCAATTATCATCACAACCACAATGGCGGATTCGGCGGCGGAGGTGGCGGCGGGGCGGGTTGGCACAATCACGGATGGGGCGGGTCCGGTTACCGTTGGGGCGGCGGATATGGCGGGTACGGCGGATATGGCCGAGGATTCGGGTACTCCGGCTTTGGATTCGGACTGGGACGGTTCGGATACGGCTGGGGGTTTGGACTGGGGAGCTACGGCCTGTTTGGGTATCCGCGTTGGGGGTGCTTCGCCTATCAACCGTACTGCTCCTACGGCGGATACGGATCAGGTGGATATGGCTATGGTGGCTACGGCGGGTATGGCTACGGCGGGTATGGTGGCTACGGCGGCTATGGTGGCTACAACAACTACGGCTCATACGCCAGCCTTTCGCCGGGGTTGATGGGCTATGGGTATGGGGTCAACTACGCCCCCTATGGTTCGCCGACGGCCATCATCACCTCCACCCCTGCGGCAACGGTGATGTCCGACGCACTGGCTCCGCTGGCCGCTTCGACACCCACGCAGCTCGCCAGCGCCGATCCCCAATCGGCGGTCGCGGGAGCATTGCCCACGGCCGAGCAGTACGCCCAAATCGGTGAGACCGCGTTCAAGGCGCGGGACTACAAGAGTGCGGTCCGGGCTTGGCGGCACGGCTTGGTTGACGATCCGAACAACGGAATGCTGGTGTTGATGCTCTCGCAGGCGCTGTTCGCCACGGAACAGTTCAATGAAGCGGCCGGCGCGACCCAGTTTGGCATGCAGTTGCTGCCGCAGGAAAAATGGGAGACTGTCGTCAAGAACTACCGCGAACTGTATGGCAAGGTTGACGACTACACGAATCAATTGCGAGCCCTCGAAAAGGCGGCGCGAGAAAAGGCCGATGACCCC
The DNA here is from genome assembly GCA_031372385.1 of Planctomycetota bacterium. Taxonomy (GTDB): domain Bacteria; phylum Planctomycetota; class Planctomycetia; order Planctomycetales; family Planctomycetaceae; genus Schlesneria. Next base: position 8,473 of record JANMLE010001642.1, read on the forward strand.
GCCCTACGGTTCATGCTCGGCTACCACTACGGGTTCCTGGGTTATCCGAAGGAGGCCGTTCAGCAGTTGGAGAAGTGCGTCAGTCTGGCACCTGAAGACGAGACCGCGCAGAAGTTGTTGGAACTGTTCAACGACAAGCTGCCGAAGGATCCCGCCAAGAAGGAGACGCCCCCGGCTCCCGCGAAACCTCCCGGCACCGGCACGACGACCGACGCCGGGGCGGCTCCGCCGCTGAATCCCGTGACGGTTCCGCCCGCTCCGAAAACGCCCGATGTTCCCGCCAGCGATCCGAAGAAGTCCGACGGCGACTGATCCGGGTTCTGAAAACCATCGATCATCAACATGGCCCGCTGGCGAACAATTCGCGAGCGGGCCACTGATGTTTCTGCGTCACGGTTCCCAAAGCTGCC
>JANMLE010001716.1:0-2844 GCA_031372385.1 Planctomycetota bacterium
GTCGGGTTCTCGGGCGGCAACAAGTATTTCTTCCCCGGCATCAGCGGCCCGGAAATCCTGAACTTCTTCCACTGGCTGGGAGCGTTGATCACCAACACCGGGATCATCGGAGTGAAGGACACGCCGGTCCGCCGCGTGGTCGATCGGGCGGCGGCGATGATTGCCAAGGAACGCCGGGCGATCACCTTCGTCGTCGCGGCCGACGGCAACCTGCACGGCCTGTTCTACGGGACTCCCGAAGCGGCGTGGAATGACGCCGCCGATCTGTCGAACCAAGTTCACATCAAGCGGTATCCAAAACCGTTTCAGCAGGTGTTGTCGTGTGCCCCGCCGATGTACGACGAGCTGTGGGTGGCCGGCAAGTGCATGTACAAGCTGGAACCGGTCGTGGCGGACGGCGGCGAACTCATCATCTACGCCCCGCACCTGCACGAGATCTCGGTCACGCACGGCAAGCTGATCGAGCAGGTCGGCTATCACGTGCGCGACTACTTCACGCAGCAGTGGGACAAGTTCAAAGACTACCCGTGGGGCGTCCTCGCCCACTCGACCCACGTGCGCGGAACGGGGACGTTTGAGAACGGCGTCGAGCGTCCGCGCGTGCAGGTCACGCTGGCCACCGGCCTCCCGCGCGAACTCTGCGAACGAATCAACCTCGGCTACCGAGACCCCGCCACGATCGACATCGAATCCTTCGCCAATCGCGAGGACGAGGGAGTCCTCCTCGTCCGCAAAGCCGGCGAATACCTGTATCGCCTCAATGAGTCGTTGGGCGATCAAACCGCAGAACCGCAATGAACCACGCACCGATCGCGAGCTCCGGCTGCCTGCGGTGCTCGGCGAATTGAATGTCGCTCGGCCCTTGATCGCGTCAACAACTTCACAGCTTCGGCGGATCGTTGATCGCGGAACCGAAAACAATGACACCGGCTGACAGTTTGTCCTACCTCAAGCGGCCTCAATTGAGACGTTTAGCCCCAACGCCAGCGGCGTGGGCGCGATCCGCGCGGTGCCCACATTCGCGCCCACGCCGAGGGCGTTGGGGCTAATCGTGCAAATGTCTCATTCCATCCCGCGCGAAGTATCACGAACTGGATGCGATGGGCGTGTGGAACCTGTTCGTGGAGAAACAGATTCCGGTACACTGCCCGCCATGCCACCTGATATTCGAGAAGTTGATCCCCGAGAGTTACGCGTTCCGCCATCCCGGCCACAGGGTGCCGATCCCGGAAAGCTGCAACGACAAATTGCCAAGTTCGGAGCTTCGCGCGTGGGAATGCCGCCGGTGTGGGTTTTTGAGTCGTCGGATGGTGTCCTGGTCATTTACAATGGGGCCACTCGCGCGACACGAATTGCAAAGTTGGCACCGGGAACCACGGTCCCCGTGGAAGTCATTGGAAGGATTCCCAAAGCCCACGCCAAGTCACCAACGATTGGACAAGTGCTGCCATGATCCCGCCCATTCAACGAACGATCGTCGAGAAGCTCTTGGCGTCGTGCGATCTTTCTCCCGACATCCGCTTTGGCCAGTTGGTGGCGTTTTTGGGGTTCCTGTCCGAGGAATTCGAGAATCAATCGCTCTGGGACATCGAAGACGAACAGTTGCTGAATGTCATCGAGATTCATCTCGCTCAATTGAGCCAACGACAAGCAGCCATCGCCGATCTGGCCGATCACTATGAGCGGCTGTCGGAAGATCAGCAGACAGCCGAAGACGAACAGGCGGAATTGGCCGCGAACGGACAAACGGTGATTTCGGTCCCGGAGGAATTGCTGCCGGCCATCCGTCAACTGTTGGCCACCCAAAAGAGCGCCTGATTGGAGCCACCACGCTTCACTCGCACACGCGAGCCAGATGGCCGTCGCAAAGGGATCGTGGAGGTCAGACTATGATTTCGAACGCTCAGGAATACGACAAAGCCCAGGAAGAACTCCGGCATCTGGAAGACTGGCTCGCCCGTCTTCAGCGGGACCATCCCGTCCCGGCGAAAGGGCTTTCGAAAGCCGGCATCCGCAAAATGATTTCCCGGCTCCACGAAGAACTCGCCGAGTTTGAGGGGACTCAAGAAGTACAGGCCGCACGATGATGAATCTGTCTGCCGCACAAATGTCCGCCAAACTCTGCGAACGAATCAACCTCGGCTACCGAGACCCCGCCACGATCGACGTCGAATCCTTCGCCAACCGCGAGCACGAAGGAGTGCTCCTCGTCCGCAAGGCAGGGGAGTACTTGTATCGCCTCAGTGAGTGAATTGAATGCCACAACGCAATGGATCGAGGATCGATTCGGGTGCCACTGGCGGCAGCTTTGAGCCGCCAGTGCCTTTGAAGAACACTGGCGAGCGAAGCCCCTCGCCAATGGCACCCGGCGAATGATCGACAATGAGAAAAAGCAGACCAGTGAACGCTCCCCAACTGCACGACATCTTTGTGGCATGGGAGACTTTTTTGGGTGGCGATGTCGGCCCTGAATCTCATTGTTGCAATTGCGGTTTACGGTCAGAGGGGACAACTTGTCCGAACTGTGAACGTGGCGAAGGGCCGCACAACTGCGGTTGCGGCGGACGTCACAACGGGTGCCCGTTTGAGTTATGTCAAATCGGCGAAGATCTACGGTGCGACGATGAAGACGACATGGTTGAATTGGCCATTCGTGAGATGTTGGAGTAGGGGACAGGGTGGCTGTGGTCGGCGCTTCGACACCCACAGAATAATTGAAACTGGTCGCGTCCATGACTTCACTGGGGGCGAGCGAAACGCTCGCCCCCAGCCACGCGGCCACTCGGCTTAGAATCATGGGCCAGTTATCAGTAATCGGAGGTCACTCGCGACAGGGGGCGGCGT
>JANMLE010001782.1:0-1462 GCA_031372385.1 Planctomycetota bacterium
ACCATCGAATACCACCAGCACCGCAACGCCCAAGCCCGCACCAGCCACACCAAATCCACCCTCGCCGCCCTCGACCGACAAGGCATCGTCCTCGCCAACACGATCCGATGCGGACCTTCGGGTTAGCGCTGTAGGTTTAACCGCTACGCCAACGGCGTTCACGCAAGAAGGAGCAAACCGTTGTTCGCGCGCATGCCGTTGGCGTAGTGATTAAACGTCTCAGGTAAGGTCGCGTGAGGTAATGCGGACTCGATGCAGTCCACGGCAGAACGGATTCGGCCGACTCGCTTAGGGAAGCGCCGACTGCTTGACGGTGCCGATGCAGAACAGATGTTTCTCGCCGCGGATCAGGATCTGACCGTTGTTGATCGCTGGCGACGAATACGCCTCTTCGCCGAGCTTGTTCGTGGCCAGCAGTTCGAAGTTCGGGCCGGCCTTCACGACGTGCGTGTTCCCGTCGTCGTCCAGGAAGTAAACTCGACCGCCCACCGCGACGAGCGACCCGCTGTGATGACGACCGAGGCGCTCGTGCCACTGGACCTCGCCAGTGACGGCGTCGTAGCAAGTGGCCATGCCGCCGTCCGACACGCAGAAAAAGTAATCGTTCGCGGCAACCGGCGACGGAACGTACGACACCCCCTTGTTGAGATGATGCCACTTCACGTGGCTCGTTTCGGTGATCTTGTCGGAACCGCTCGGATCAATCGCCAGGATGTGCTTGTCGGGGAATCCGCCGGTGATGAAGATCAGCCCCTTGTTCTCGACGGGTGACGCCACGAACTGCTCGGTCGGACCGTCGAGAATCCAGTGCCGCTTCCCGTTCCGCGGATCGTAGCTCGCCACGCATTTGCTCCCCGACAGAATCATCTGCGTCCGGCCGCCGAGTTCTCGAATGATCGGCGTGCAGTAGCTGCGGGTTCTGTTCTCACGCGGAGTTTTCCAGACGGTCTGGCCGGTCTCGCGCTCGAGCGCCACCAAGTAGGCATCGCCGTCGTGGTCGCCGTTGACGATCACCGTCTGCTCGAACAACACCGGGCAACTGCAATAGCCATGTACGCTCGAAAACACGCCCGGCTTCACCTTCCACTTCGCGTGCCCGTCCATGTCGTACGCGGCCACGAGCATTTCCTTTCCGTCGAGGAACGTGACATAGATCAGGTTGCCGTCGGTCGTCGGCGTGCCGGAAGCCCAACTGTTGAGCTTGTGCTTTCTTTCCAGCGGAGCCTCTTCGACGTCGGTCTCCCACAGCGGCTTGCCGGTGCGCCGATCGAACGCCATCAGCATCCGCCGGGCCTGCGCTTCATCCGCCCCGGTCAGAAAAATCCGGTCGCCCCAGATGACGGGCGACGAATGTCCGCCGTACGGAACAGCCACCTTCCAGGCGATGTTGTCGTCCGTGGTCGCGTCCCACTTCAGCGGCACGTTGGATTCGAGGCTCGTCCCATCACCGCGCGGCCCGCGC
>JANMLE010001720.1:0-1474 GCA_031372385.1 Planctomycetota bacterium
GGGCGTTTGGTTCGTACTGGCCCGGCCCGCCCTGCAGGCGTCGACCATGCCACCAGCCCAGAGTGGTTGCGCGGCGGAAGCCGGGGAGGATTGGTTGATAGTCGACTCCGAACGTTCCTTCGTGGGTCTGGCGGCATTCGCCTTTGGAGGCGGGGGCACCGCCTCCCACGTAGTAGGCGACGTACTTGCTGCCGTATCCGACGCGCGCGCAGCGCGCGATCTGATGGGGGCAGCCGGCTCGCGACAGACCATCTTCGGATTGTCCCCAGGCGTTGCCGATGGGCAGGAGGCACAATCCGGCCAGGATGAGCAGCGTGCTGGTGGTGGTTCGCATGTCGGAGACTCCGGTGTGTCGATCAGGCGGGCGGCCACTTCAAACAGACCCCGCCACCGAGTTCACCTCGGTGGTTCAACGGCTTTTGCACTACTTCTTCCTCACCGCAGCAAAGTAGTGCAAAAGCCGTCGAGCCACCGGGACAAGCCCAGTGGCGGGGAACAGAATTCTGGCCGCTCGTCTAGGGGGCTGTGCATCTTTTACTTCCGAAAGTTCGCCAGGACTTCATCGGTGTTCATCTTTCTGCCTCTCTCTTTCTGTCTCCCTGCTTTGCCGGAACTAAGAAGGAGACAGAAAGAGAGAGGCAGAAAGATCATTGAGTCTCGCCGGCCACTCTCGGACGTAAAAAACGCACAGATCCTCAGCGATGTTCCGCGTGAGACGTCATGCGAACGGGTTCCGGTTGAACTTCTGATAGGGGAGGCGGACGTTGTTGACGAAGAACTCATCCGCGGTGTTGATCGAGACGCCGTCCGGCAAGAAGCCTTGGGCGGCGAGGAAGGTCACGACGTCGTCCTGATCGACACCGTCGCCGCTGACGCCGAGGCCACCGACGAGGACGCCATTCTTGTAGAGCGGGGTGCTGCCGGGGAAGAAGATGATGCCATTTTGGTTGGCGAGATCGGTCGGGTCGTGGAAGTTCGTGCCCGGATGGAAGACGTCGTGGCCCATCACGCTGGTGAAGGCCGATGCAGCCGCCGGCGCGCCGAGGTTCTCACCGGTCGCGGGATCGAAGCCCGCCGCGGTGGCGTCGGTCAAGATCGAGAATTGCGGAGGCGCGGTCTCATCGACTCCCGACGGAAAGCGCGGCTCGGCCAGGAAGCGGAATGTTCGACTGGAAAACGCGGTTCCGGCGGTGATGTCCGGTCCGCCGGGGCTGGTGGCCACCTGGTCGATGGCCTGCAACTGGGTGGTGTCCGCGTAATAGGAAACGTTGCGCGCCTTCGCCACGGCGACATCAATCGAAAAGACCGTGCTGTCTTCCATGCGATACAAGGCCAACACATCTCCCTTCAGATCAGTGATGGCGAACGTCATCCGCACGCCGTCCGCTCCGGTCCTGCGATCGGGGCCGAGACGAATGGCGGCGCGCACTTCGTTGGACGCGGCGATTCCCGCGTCGATGATCCGGGTCATGTC
>JANMLE010001733.1:0-2868 GCA_031372385.1 Planctomycetota bacterium
GACGTCCTGCTTTGAGGATGCCGTGTTACACCTGTTCGAGCCCGCCGCCGATGCGCGAGGCACGGATCGCGTTCGTCGCAGTCCGGCGGTGCCGGTGGTGTTGGCGGTGGCCGCGGGGATTCTGCTGGACCACGTTGGGAATGTGTCGTTTGCGACGTGGTGGATGGTCTCGATCGCAGCGTCGGTGCTGGCTCTGGTCAGCGGGCGAGTTGGCCACAGACGCGCGTCGGTCGTCGTGCTTCTCGCCGCCTGTGTGGGGCTGGGTGGAGGCTGGCATCACTGGCGCTGGAGTTGTGTGTCCGACGACGAGATCTCGGGATGGGCGACCGATCGCGGTCGGATGGTTCGCATCTTTGGCAAGGTGGTGCAGGCACCACTCGTGCTGCACGCGGCCGGTGATGACGCTGTCCCTTGGCGGGTTCCCGAGCGAACCGTCACGCTGATGGAATGCCGTCATCTGGCTGGTGATTCCGCCGCGATGATCCGTGTCACGGGTCAGGCGCGGCTGTCGATCGCGGGGCGTGTCGACCACTTGGCGATCGGGGATCTGGTCGAAGTCTCGGGTGAGTTGGTGCGGCCGGCCGAACCGGCCAATCCCGGCGACTTCGACAACCGGCGCTGGCTGCGCGCCCAGGGACTGCATGCGACGGTCGTGGCCGACTTTCCCGAGGCGCTCCGCATCGTGGGGCGCGAGAGAACCGTGCTTGACTGGCTGGCCGTGATCCGGGCCGCGGTCCGGCGACGCGCCGAAGAGTTGATGTCGAGGCGGCTCAGTCCCCGCACCGCCGCGGTCGCGCAGTCGTTGCTGTTGGGGAGTCGTGTGGAACTGGATCGCGATCTGCGACGGGCGTTCGCGGAAAGCGGCACGCTGCACGTCCTGGCCATCTCGGGCATGAATGTCGGGTTGCTGTGGGGCTGGTTGTGGATTCTGTGTCGCACGGTGAAGTGCTCACCGCGCATGTCGTTGATCGTGGTGCTGATCCTGCTGCCGGGTTATGCGGTGGTCACGGACGCGAATCCTCCCGTGGTCCGCGCGACGATCGTGGCGGTGGTCATGGCCTTCGGGCAATTGATCGGCCGCAACACCAGCCGGTGGAATTCGCTCGCGCTGGCGGCGCTGTTGGTGCTGGCGTGGAATCCAAGCGACCTGTTCAATGCCGGAGCCCAACTGTCATTCGTCGCCGTGTTCGCGATCCTGTTGACGATGGGATTTCTGCGCTCGGTCCGTGTCGCGGTGGAACAGGATGATGGTCCGTCTGTCAACAATTCCGTCTGGCGGACCGGTCTGAACTGGCTGGTCCGGATCGTTGTCGAAGGGTATCTGATCAGCCTCGCGATCTGGGTTATGACGTCGCCGCTGATCGCGTCGCAGTTTCATCTCGTGTCGCCGATCGGATTCGTGCTCAACGTGCTGCTCAGTCCGTTGATCGCGGTGATGTTCTGGCTGGGGTATTCGTTCCTGCTGTTGGGTCTGATTTCGTCGACGCTGTTCGGCTGGCTGGGGGTTCCGTTCGACATCACGCTCGGCTGGTTTCTGTCGGCAGTGGAAGCGGCGGCGAAGTTGGATCTGGGCCACAACTATGTGCCGGCGCCGCCACTGTGGTGGATGGTCGGATTCTATGTGCTGACGTTGTTGCTGGCCGTCCTGGATCAATGGCGGGGCCGCATCTTCTGGTCGGCGCGCGCGGCGCTGGCGTGGTCCGTACTGGGACTGGCGGTGTCGTTGCGTCCGGGGGATTCGGCCGGGGTCTCCTGCACGGTGTTGTCCGTCGGCCACGGGTTGAGCGTCCTGATCGAATGTCCGAACGGTCGAACCCTGCTGTACGACGCCGGGAGCATGACTGGCGGAAGTCGTGCCGCGCGGAGCATTGAAACCGCGGTCTGGTCCGCCGGACGGTCGCGGCTGGATGCGATCGTCGTGTCTCATGCCGACGCCGATCACTGCAACGCCGTGCCGGAACTGGTCGATGTGATTCCGACACGGACGCTGTTCGTTCACCGCACGTTTCTCGATTGGTCGCAGACTCCGGTCGTAAAAGCGATCGAACGATCGGCGGCGGCGGGAGTCAACATCCGGCTGCTGGCGGCCGGACAGCAGATTCATCTCGATCCGAGCGTCCGCATCACGATCCTGCATCCGGCGGTGGACTTCGCCAGTGCGACCGACAATGCCAACAGCCTGATCCTCTGTCTGGAATACGCCGGACGAAGGATCGTGCTGACCGGTGACTTGGAGCGTGACGGTCTGTACCGGCTGCTGCAGTCGGAGCGCGTTGATGCAGATCTGCTGTTGTCGCCGCATCACGGCAGTATTAACGCGAACCCGTTGGATCTGGCACGCTGGGCGACACCTGAATGGCTGATTGCCAGTTGCCGCGATGACGCGGTCCGCGAACGGCTCGCCGCGAACTTTGGCCCCGAAACCCAGATCCTGACGACAGCGCGTCACGGTGCCATCCGCTGCCGCATCCGGTCGGATGGAGAACTGCGGGTGGAGCCGTTCAAGTGACGCGTCTTGTCGGCGTCGCGAGAACGAAGCGCACTTCAGCGCGCGTTCAGACGTGCGGTATGGCAGAACGATGGGGGCAGAACGATAGGGACGAAGTCATGGCAAATCAGGAAGTCCAACAATGATGACACCACTCGCATTGACGTGAATCCATCACGCCTCCCTCTTGCTTGGACTCTTGATCGTTCTGCCCCCATCGTTCTGCCGTGCGCGGGTTGCACGGCCCGGTCGGTTTCTGTTACAGACGGCGGTCAACTTCGTGGCGGGGCTTTGCCATGACGTGACCGACAAAAGTCCCCGTAGCACGGACGCCTCGTCCGTGCGTCTGAAATCGCCCATGACATTCGCGCACGGACGAG
>JANMLE010001791.1:0-2549 GCA_031372385.1 Planctomycetota bacterium
GGGAAATTGAAGATGGATCATCTGTGATGTCGTGCCGCGCCCGTGAGGAAGCGGGCTTTCGGCCAAATCATCCGCTTCCGTACGGGCGCGGCTCGGATTGACTTCACCCAGCGTCAAACAGGCGATGGCCCGGCTCCCCGCGGTACCTGACTTCACAGCGGCAACTCGACGATGATAGAGTGACCGCCGTCGACGAGAGCGGTGACGATGAACTCCGGTGGGGAGAGTCCTGATGGCGACGGACATTCTGGCACAGTCTGCGGAACGAGAAGCGGACCCGAGCCCGCGCGGTGCGTCCCGGCGAGTCCGGCCGTTGCTGAGCGACGGCGACCGGCTGTCGCGCAATGAGTTCGAGCGGCGGTATCGGGAAACTCCCGATTCCTTCAAGGCGGAACTGATCGAAGGAGTGGTTCACGTGGCCTCACCCGTCCGCAACGATTTGCATGGCGTTCCCCACGCCAATGTCATGTGGTGGCTTGGGACATATCAGGTTGGGACACCGGGCGTTCAAGCCTCCGACAACGCGACAGTGCGGCTTGACTGGGACAATGAGCCGCAGCCGGACGCCAGCCTGCGCATCCGGCCCGAGTTTGGCGGCCAGTCGCGCGACGAAGAGGGCTACGTGGCGCTCGCCCCCGAATGGGTGGGCGAGATCGCCGGCAGCAGTGCCAGCTACGACCTCCACGACAAACTCGAAGCCTACCGCCGCAACGGCGTGCGCGAGTACTTCGTCTGGCGCACCGAAGACGCAGCCCTCGACTGGTTCATCCATCGCGGCGGCCGCTACGAACCGCTGGCGGCGGGAACCGACGGCCTGCTCCGCAGCGAAGTCTTCCCCGGCCTGTGGCTCGACCCCGCCGCCCTGTTGGCCGGCGACCTGCCTCGCGTGTTGGAGATCCTCAATACTGGACTGGCATCACCCGAACACGAGTCATTCGTCGCGCAACTACAGTCTCGACGAGTCGGGCAGTAGGGTGTGTGCAGCAACGCGAAACACACCACGGCAAACAAAAGAGTTCCCGACAATCTGGTGCGTTCCGCGTTGCAGCAATCACCCTAATTGGCTTTCACTCGTCACCTGTCACAGTGAACGGATGAATAAAGGATCCAATTTCGGCGGCCATCCTCATCTCACGTTCTTGCTGGTGGAACAAATGAAGTGTCGTTCGTCTTCCACAGGTACGTCAGTCCTTGTTTGAAGTTGGCGCGTGCCGACCAGTTCAGGTGCTTCGCCCATGACGGAGATGGCTCACCATGCGACCACGCCAGATGAGCCAGCGCGTAACCGTACATCGGTGATGTCATGTATTCGGGTTTGTTGTGTGCATCGCACCAGGGCCAATAGGACATTTGTCCGGGCCAATTCCTGGGTGAATTGGCGAGAAAGATGCCCAGTCCGAGCACAACGACGGTCAAATCCGTCAGCAGTTCGTGATCGAACTCACCGCCGTGCAGGCGTCCTTCCCCGAGCAATCTTGCGTGAGCCAGTTCGTGGGCGATAGTGCCAACCAGCCACATGGGTTCGAGCATCTCGGTTTCGTCGATGCGGATGATGTGACAGTTCGTTCCTCGCTCGTACGTTCCGGCCGCACCCACGGGGACCGCTTGGCCCGAGCCATTTTCCAAGTAAAGGTCTCGCTTGTTTTGAAAGAACTGCAGGGTCACACGAGCGTAATCAACGTCCATGTAACCGCAAACCCGCTTCAAGACAGCCCACGCTGCGGATTGCGATCCGTCGTATTCGTCCGGAAAGAACTCGTTGGTCGGCAGGATCACCGGCTTGTTGATGAAGGCGTTCTGCGCAAACTGACCGTTCAGCCAGCCGAGACGAACCTCGATCCACCGCTTGGCATTGGGGTCCACAGGACACGTCGGTCGAAACCACTCGAACATCGTCCGCCTACTTCTCGCCAGATTTCATTGATTCGGATTTACAGACCAAATGAACTGCTTGAGGGCCTCGAACTGTTTCTTCGCGTCGCCGTTTTCGATGTGCTTGGCGGCGGTGGTGCGCAGGTCGGGGGCGAAGCGGGGCATGCGGGAGCCGGGGTCGTAACGGGGTGGGTCGAGCATCTGGCGGAGGGCGAATTCGGGGCGCAGTCGTTCCCGCGCCAGCGCGAAGTTGATGCCGAGCGCGATCTGGGTCGACGCGTCTCCGCGCGGCAGTTCCCTGCCGACGCCGTGGCATTGGCGGCAGTCGAGACCGCCGTCGCGCAGCGTGAGCCTGCGGCCGAGTTCGATCTTGCCCGCATCCAGTTCCTGCGGCAGCGGCTCCTCAAACGGAACCCCGTGCTCGGCCGCCATGCCGTGCGCGAGGATGCCGGCGTAGGCGGGGAAGCTTGGCATGCGGGCGGTCAGCCACGGCCGCGGCTTCTGTTTGAGTTCACCCTTCAGCAGCTTCTCGATCCACGGTCCCTGCAGCTTCTCACCGACCCACGTCAGTTGCGGCACCGACTCGACCGCGCGGCCCGATCCCTCTTCGGCGACGATCTCGGGCCAGAACGACCGCTGTTCGTCCCGCGCGTGACAGGCGTTGCAGCGCAGTTCCG
>JANMLE010001754.1:0-1651 GCA_031372385.1 Planctomycetota bacterium
CTCGTACGTCAACTGGCCCATCTTCGAGTACGGGTCTTCGTACAGGTTCATCTCGTCGCCGAGGCTTTCCGCGTACAGCGCCCAGCCCTCGATGTACGCCGTGAAGTGGGCATGCTTGCGGAACTCGGGGACGTGCTCCAATTCGGTGGCCAGTGCCATTTGCAAGTGGTGGCCGGGGACCGCCTCGTGCAGCGACAGGGCCGCGATCTCGTACTTCGGCCGCTTCTCCGGCTTGTACAGATTGACGAAGTACGTCCCCGCGCGCGTGCCATCGGCCGCCGGGGGACGGTAATAGGCGGTGGTCGTGTCGGGCGCCATGTGCTCGGGGATGGCCTCGACGCCATAGGGAATGCGAGGCAGCTTGCGGAACAGCTTCGGCAGGTGCGGGTCGACCCGTTTCGAGAACGCCTGGTAGGCGGTCAGCAGGTCATTTGCGTCGGTGTATCGGTACTGCGGCGCGGTGCGAAGATGGTCGAAGAACTCGGCGAGCGATCCCTCGAAGCCGACCTGCTCCCTGATCTTCTCCATCGCCGCGCGAATCCGTTTCACTTCGGACAGGCCGATGTCATGAATCTGTTGCGGCGTCAGTTTCGTCGTCGTGTGCTTCCGCGCCAGAAACGCATAAAACTCTTGACCGTTGGGCAGGTGTGACGCCCCAGTGACGGGAAGACAGGCGGGGAAATACTCGCGCTCGAAGAACCCAAGGAACTTGCGGTACGCCGGCACCAGTTGCTCGCGGATCGCCGCCTGCGCCTCGCGCTGCAACCGTTCGCGGTCGCCGGTGGCGATCTCGGGGGGAAACGATTTGAACGGCTTGTAGTACAGGCTGGCCGTCGGTTCTTCGACGATCTGCTTCCTGATCTGCGCGGGGAGGCGGCGCATGACGATCTGCGGTTGGACCATCTTGGCGGCGATCCCGGCCCGCATCACGGCGATGGTCTGATCCATGTACGCCGGAAACGACCGCAGTCGCGCGATCCAGTCTTCGTAGTCCTTCACCGTGGTGAACGACAAAGAATCACCCAGTGAGCTTTCGTCCTGGATGCCATTGCGATGGTCGAGCGGAACCAGATGCCAGTTGAACGCGAACTCGGCCGCATCGACCTCGACCTGGTGCCGGAACAGCCGGTAGTTCAGCCGGTCGGCCGCGGACAGAGTGTTCTCATCGAACTCCGCGAGCTTCTGAAGCAGTTCCAACTGATGCGTGTGCCGGCGCGCCATCGCCGACAGGCTGACGTCGGGCCAGCGGTCGTTGTACCGCTTGTCACCGAGGTGCGAGGCAAACGTCGGTGCCTCGCGCAGCGTGTATTCCCACTCGGCTTCAAACAGCTTGGTGAGCCGTTCCTCGGGCGCTTGAGCCAACACGGGACCGGCAAACAACACCACGGCGAGCAGACAAGACTCGCGAATCGGAGACATGAGGCGACTCTGTTCAGAAGGGGGGAAACGAACACGGCCGGGTGATTGTAGGGATGCGCCAATCAATCGTCATGCGACGCGATGGTCGACATCAGGGCCATCGCCTCGTTCAAGATGTGGTGAAGTCAATTCGAGCCGCGCCCGTGAGGAAGCGAACGATTTGGTCGAAATCCCGCATCCGCACGGGCGCGGGTCGACATCACAGGCGATCCCTCTTCAATTTCCCGATGGT
>JANMLE010001814.1:0-2725 GCA_031372385.1 Planctomycetota bacterium
GAGTTCGAAAGAACTCAGTGGGGGGTGATTTTGGCCGCTGATTTGGGGCGAATTCAGCTACGACCAGCGGGGCTGGCGACCCGCGACGGGGTGGGCGCGGTCAGGTCTTCGTTGACGGCTCCACCACGGTCGCGGCTCGACTGCCGCGCTGTTCGTAGCTGAATTCGCAAGAATTCAGCGGACAATCTCACCGCGATCTGAGTTCTTGCGAACTCAGCTACGACGCCGTGAATCATCCGGGGTAGGCAAACCACACCGTGTCGCAGTACCGACTCGGCCCCTTGATCGGCATTGGCTGACTGCACAAGATCACGGTTGTCGAGCGGTGAATTTACCGGTTTGGTGATGCCGCGCGGTCGATTCCGTCGAAACGATAAGGCGGACGGCACGACAACGATTCCCCGCCACCGGGCTTGTCCCGGTGGCTCGACGGCTTTTGCACTACTTGTTTGTTGTTGTACGCGAGTAGTGCAAAAGCCGTTGAACCACCGAGGTGAACTCGGTGGCGGGTAAGTTTGGAGTTGCCGCTCGCCGAATGGCGTCTTGGTCTCCAGTCCCGACCGGAACGCACAGAATCTCCACTGGTTTCAACAGACGCGAACGTCTGTCGTGCAGAATCTTGAAACGAGGACATTGATGGTCTCGAAGAACTATCTGGCCGTCGCCATCGTGGCTCTGGGGGTTGGTCCGCTGACGGCGGACGCTCAGCAGAACCTGCCCCGGCCGATTGTGCTGTATCGACCGCCGACAACGGCAGCGCAGCCGTCGCGTGGTCCGTCGACCATCACCACGGCTCCGGTGCCAAGCAAGACCGTGACACCCAACGGTCCCCGGTCGAATGCGGTCGTCACCAGTCCAATGGCAGGCGGTCTGGCCAACCGCGCGAAGCAGGACAACTCGGCGATTCAGCAGGCCAGTCAGACAAACACTTCAACCCAAAATGGTCAGTCGGCGGATCAGGCGGCGAACCAGCAAAAGACTGCCGCGCAGGAGTTGGCGGAACAGCAGTCCCGTCCGACGAATCAGATGCTTCAGAATCCCTCGGGAGGCCACAACCTGACGCACACGGGGATCACGTCCTCGCAGCAGATGGCTCCGAACTTGTATTTCGGGCAGCAGTTCCAAGCGTGGACCAATCAGCAGCCGGTGGCCCAGATGCCGGCGTCGTTCGGGGAAATGAACCGGTATCAACCCGCGCCGTTCGGGGGATACGTTGCCCCCAACACGTATCTCGGTTCGGGATTCTCCAGTTGGAGCAATCTGTCGCCGGGGGGAACGTCGCCCGGCGCCACGGGAAGCTGGAGCTATTCGGTCTGGCCGTGACGCTCGTTCTCAGCCGCGCCTCCCGGAGCGTCGAAACCGCACTTGTCACTCACGCTCTGACGAGGGTTCCCGCGGTGCTTCTCGATACCCGCTGCCTGGGGCGGCAAGCCAATGACGTAGGACGGATTTCCAATCCGTCCGTCAGCAATCCGTCCGTCAACACAGGACGGATTGGAAATCCGTCCTACGGGTCGATCATTTCCTGCCGACGGCCTTCCGTTCCGGCGACGAATCGTCCAACAGGATGACCCGAATCATCGGGAATCCCGACGCGCTTGATTTCCGTCCGCGTGCGGTCAGAATAGGGACGCTTTCGACCTTCATTTCTTGGACTCCGCGCACGTGCCGATGTGGATCAGATCCTCGGTCACGTCGGCGTTGGAAGTCCGCTCACTCACGGGGAACAGGCCGCACGATGAAATTCCAAGACGGTCAGACTGTTGGTATCGACCTGGGCACCACCTATTCCGCCATCGCCCGACTGACGCCCGAAGGCCAGCCGGAGTCGTTGCCGAACGCCGATGGTCGGAACATCACGCCGTCGATTGTGTTGCTGGGCGATGACGGACAGGTGGTCGTGGGCCCGTCATTCGAACGGTCTTCGCAAGAATCCGCCGATCACATTGTCGAGGCGGTCAAGCGGCAGATGGGCAACAAGAACTTCTTCGTCGTCTATCAGAACAAGAAGCTGACCCCCGAGTTCATCTCGGCGCTGATCATGAAGAAGATGAAGCAGGACGCCGAAAAGAAAATCGGCCCGATCACCAACGCGGTGATCACCGTGCCGTACTACTTCAACGATGTCCGCCGCAAGGCGACCCAGGACGCGGGCCGCATCGCCGGGTTGAACGTCGTCGACATCATCAACGAACCGACGGCCGCGACGCTGGCTTATGCCTGGATGAAGGGGGAACTCGGCCGGTCCGATCTGAAGCAGGATGCCAAGACGATCCTGGTCTACGACCTGGGTGGTGGAACGTTCGACGTGACGGTCGTTCGCTACACGCCGACGCAGTTCCGCGTGCTCGCCACCGACGGCGACGTGATGCTGGGCGGCATCGACTGGACGAAGCGCATCACGGACCACGTGGCCGAGCAGTTTTCCCGGCGGTTCGGTGAAGACCCCCGTCCGGACGCGGATGTGATGCGCAACTTCACCGTGAACTGCGAAGATGCCAAGCGGGCGCTGAGCACGAAAGACCAGGTTCCGCTGTCGGTGTACTACAAGGGAAAGACGCTGACCCTGCAGTTCACCCGCAAAGACTTCGAGCGCATGTGCGCCGACCTGTTGCAGCGCACCCGCGACACCACCGAACTGGTGTTGCAGCAGGCCGGTGTCGAACCGGGAACGCTCAACGAAGTGGTGCTGGTCGGTGGCTCGACCTACATGCCGGCCGTCGAG
>JANMLE010001919.1:0-1421 GCA_031372385.1 Planctomycetota bacterium
GTGCGAACGGTTTCGGCGGTTCCCTGCGCCCGTTGCAGGCTGCGCAGGAACGCGCACGGTTCGATATCGAGTCCGACCGGATTCAGTCCGGCCGATTCGAGAATCTTGAGACGACGGCGGATCAGCTCGCGCGGACACGCCACCAGGATCACTTCCTGTTTGACGGTGCTGTCCTGACGAACCTCGCCCGCGATCAAGTGCCGGACTTCGGCTTCGGCGATGGGGATCGACAGACGCTCCGATGCCTCCCACTGCGCCGCCTTGGCGATTTCCTCCGGTGGCAACAGCGGCAGGCGAACCGTTTCCACAATCAGTTCGTCCGCACTCAGACACGAGACGACATTTCGACCACGCAGCCGGTGATCGCCGACCAGCGTTCGCAGCGCATCGGCCATGGCGCGATCG
Source organism: Planctomycetota bacterium (assembly GCA_031372385.1). GTDB lineage: Bacteria > Planctomycetota > Planctomycetia > Planctomycetales > Planctomycetaceae > Schlesneria. The sequence continues at coordinate 406 of JANMLE010001919.1, forward strand.
GCCACGTCGGGCTCGGCACCATCAGAAACCGGAAGCTGGCACTGCACCGCCGTCCGCAACTCGAACGCTTCCGCCGAGCCGCTCAAGTACACCAGACTGGCCGTTGTCCGGCTGACGGACAGACCCAGTGGTGAGAGGCGGCTGCGGGTGAAGGTTAGCATGATGGGGGCTTTGGTGATTGGTTATTTGCTATTTGCTATTTGTCATTGGTCATTGGTCATTGGTTGTTGGTTGTTGGTTGTTGCGACGTGGCGGCACATGTCCGGTGTCTTGGCTTGAGAACTTGCGTTCGGTCGACCACCATCTGTCCGCCTTGAAGCGTGAATTTCCCAATAGCCAATAACCAATGGCCAATAGCCACTGACAAATGACAAATGCGATCTTCGCCCTATCGCTTCGTCCCGTCTTCCGATGGTCCACTCAATTCGCCGACGGGGCGGGATACGTTGTCGGCGTATCCATCCAGACGTGTCCCGTCATCGCCGTGACCGTCAGTCGCAGGTAAACGGGATTAGACACGCGACCGTGGATCAGCCAGATTTCGGTGTCGTCGGTGCGCGCGGGGCCGGTGCCTCCGAGCGAACCAAAGGAAATGTTGGTCACAGATTGCCCGCCGGTCTTCAGTTTGGCTCCCAGCAGGCGGACTCCGTTCAAGTCGTTGCTGATTCCATCGATTGCTCCGAGGGAAACGATGTAGATCCCCGCAGCAGTGCCGGGCGGTGCCTGCGGATTTTGCAGCGCGGGGGGATTGCCCGGTCCGGTCAGTGTCAACTGATACTGGTTCTTCACCAGATCGAACGTGATCGTGTATTGCGTGCCGTATTGGACGGACAGGTCCGCGGCGAGCCTCAAGTCGGACGCGAGCACGCGGCCCGCCGATTTCAGACCGATCGCGGAACCGTTGCTCATCGCGGGGAGCGCGATGGAGGCCAGAATGCCGAGCAGGGTGATCACGGTCAGCATCTCGACCAGCGAATAACCCGCGCGGTCCCGTCGGCGGAGCGACGGGACTACGG
>JANMLE010000013.1:0-3001 GCA_031372385.1 Planctomycetota bacterium
GGGCCATTCAGCGAGACAGCGCGAAAGTTCTCGACCGCTTCTTCGCGCTGCAACCGGTCGTCGCGGACGAAGAGGGCGCGAAGGTCAACGTCCCGGCCGGGTTCGATGCCGCACGGTACCGCCTCACCGGCAAAGTGACCGGCGAACCACCGTTCACCGGCACGCTCCAACACCACGGCTGGGAAACGACCAAGTGCGAGTTGCCGCAGTTCACGGGCAGCGACTCGGCCGCGAAGACGGTTGCTCCAGCCGAAGTGGAGGTTGGTTGAGAGCGGAGGCCTGTCATGACGACAGACAATGACATCGCCGAATTCATCGTCCTCGCGTTGAAGTACAAGTTTCTCGGCCTTCCGCAGATCGTGGCTTGGGGAGACGAGGTCATCGAGACACGAGATGAACCGCCGATATGGGCCTTGGATTTGTCGATGGCTAACAATTTAGAGATTGCTCAAGCGGTGTTAAGGCAGATGCACTGGATGCGTGGTGATCTGACACCGCTCATGCCCAAACGCCTCCTCGTGGCACTCATGAAACGCGATTGGCAGAGCGGCAAGCTGCAATGGGAGCAGGTCTGGCGGCCTCTCTGGGACATCATTCCTGAGAAAGACATCCGACACTGTCGGGGCTTGCCGTTTGTCGGTGTCGAGTTGATTCGAGAACTGTATGGTTTGATTGATTGGCGGGCGGAGTGCGAAGCGAATGTCAAACATTGTGAAATCGAAACTGTGGTGGACCAAATCTTCGCAACATGTGAGTCCAGCGTGACCCTGTTGCCCTATTGGGCCTGATGTCTCAGATGTCCGGTCCGTATCTCCGTCCCATTATGAACTCTGTGCCTTTGTGGTGAACCTCATGTCAGCCAAATACATCATCGGAATTGACCTCGGCACCACCAACAGCGCGTTGGCTTATGCCGCGCTCGATGGCGAGAAGCCCGACGTCAAGCTGCTTCCCATTCCTCAGCTCGTTGCGCCCGCGACGGTCGAGAATCGAAATCTGCTGCCGTCGTTCTTGTATCTCGCACCTAAAATCGAGGCCGCGTCGGGGGCTTACGATTTGCCGTGGGCCACGGAACGCGAGTTCGCCGTCGGTGAGATGGCGCGGCGGCAGTCGGCGGAGATGCCCGAGCGGACTGTCGGCGCGGCCAAGTCGTGGTTGTGCCACAGCCGCGTCGACCGGCATCAAGCGATCCTGCCGTGGGGGGCGGGCGACGATGTCCCCAAGGTCAGCCCCGTGACCGCCGCGCGCCGGTATCTGGAACACCTCGTCGCCGCCTGGCGTGACGCCTTTCCGAACGAGCCCATCGCCGATCAACAAGTTGTGCTGACCGTCCCCGCCTCGTTCGACGCCAGCGCCCGCGAACTCACCCGCGAAGCGGCGTCGCTGGCCGGGCTGCCGGACGGAACGGTGCTGCTCGAAGAACCGCAGGCCGCCGTCTATTCGTGGCTCACCGCGATCGGCGAACGGTGGCGCAAGGTTATGAAGGTGGGCGACACGCTGCTGGTCTGCGACGTCGGCGGAGGGACCACCGACCTGACGCTGGTCGGCGTTGCGGAGGAAGCGGGCGAACTGGTTCTGAAGCGGATCGCGGTCGGCAACCATCTGCTCGTCGGTGGCGACAACATGGATCTCACGCTGGCGCATCATGTGGCGGGACTGTTCGCCAAGAAGGGGGTGATCCTCGATCCCTGGCAATCGGTCTCGCTGTGGCATTCCTGCCGGGCGGCCAAGGAAACGCTGCTCACTCCGGACGGTCCGAAGAAGCATCCGGTCTCGGTCCTCGGCCGCAGCAGCAAGCTGATCGGCGGCACGGTCGCGGTAGATGTCCCGCGCGACGCGACGCTGGAACTGCTGGTGAACGGCTTCTTCCCGCAGTGCGGTGTCGCCGATCGACCGGCGCGGCAACGCGCATCCGGTTTCCAGGAACTCGGCCTGCCGTATGAGGCCGACACGGCGGTGACGAAGCATCTCGCCGCGTTCCTGCAAAGTCACGGCGAGACCGAAGGCCAGCCGGCGCGACCGACGCATGTGCTGTTCAACGGCGGCGTCTTCAAGGCCGACCCGCTGCGTCAACGGCTGCTCGATACGCTCAAGGCGTGGTTCCCCGAAACGCCGCCGCAATCGCTGGAAGGGATCCATGATCTCGATTACGCCGTGGCCCGCGGCGCCGCGTACTACGGCTGGGCCAAGACCAACGGCGGCGTGCGCATTCGGGGCGGCGCTGCCCGGTCGTACTACATCGGCATCGAATCCGCGGGTCTGGCGATTCCCGGCGCCCCGCGTCCGCTGCGCGCGTTGTGCGTCGTCCCGTTCGGCATGGAAGAGGGGACCGAGGTTGACGTCCCGTCCGAATCGATCGGGCTGATCGTCGGACAGCCGGCTCATTTCCGGTTCTTCAATTCGTCGACCCGCAAGGACGACGATCCCGGCGTGCGGTTGCAGCGCTGGACGGACGACGAACTGTCGGAGACCGATTCGCTGGAAGCGACGCTCCCCAAGGACGACGCCTTGGACGATCACTACGTCCCGGTCCAGTTCCACACCAAGATCACCGAACTGGGCGTGTTGGAACTGTGGTGTGTCAGCACCCGCGGCAGTGGCCGCTGGAAGCTGGAATTCAGCGTGCGGGATGCTGTGGAACACTGAGAGGCTGTGAGTTTTTCGTGGGATAGGCTTCCAGCTGTCATCTTCGTGTGCGGAATTGACAAGCTGGAAGCTTATCCCACGTCAATTGATCACAGCCTCAGAGCGATGACGGCTACGTACTCGCCATCATCGCTTCGCGCGACGGATGCCCATTCGAAAGACCGCTTCGCGGACGATTCAACGGTTCGTCCGGGAACGCCACGGCTTCCGCGAGCCGCCGCTGTGCAGTCACGTCATGCGTGGAACAGGATTGGCCCGGTCCTTGAGTCCGTCACAGGCGCTGCCACTGGCACGACCGGAAGACCCGTCGGAATCCGCTGTTGAGAAGATCGGGATTCCGGCGTGTAATCGCGTC
>JANMLE010000063.1:0-9755 GCA_031372385.1 Planctomycetota bacterium
ATCCCCGGAACCGGACGCTTCCGCTTCAACCTCAAGCAGGACGTGTTCGACAACCAGTGGCAGTTCTATTCGCTGGGCATCCCGTGGAACAATCATCTCCGCGCCGACATCTGGTGGGACATCGCCCACTCGGACCTCGCCGGCCTCGATGGCGACATCGGCAAGAACCTGACCGACCTGAACAACAACCTGCAACGGTTGCAGTCCAGCCCCGAGCGCAATGAACTCTATCCGTTGGACAACGACGACGAGTTCACGCGGTACTCCGGCTGGCAGCCGCCGGACTTCTATCCGCGTCTTGGCCGGGTCTGCATTTCCGAGCCGGATGCGGTCTACATCAGTGTCGTCTCGCGCCTTGACCAGGACGGCCAGGCCAACGCGAATTCGTTGCTCAGCCGCATCGACAACCTCCCCTGCTCGATGTCGCGGAGATTTGCCTCGATGTACCGGCAGTGGATCTGCGAGCTGGAACAGTGCGAATCCAAAGACGACTTCTCGGGGCAGGTCGCCCGTTACAACGACCTCAGACAGTTCATGCAGGCGCAGCGCTGTCCGAACATTCCGCAAGCCCTCCAGAAATGCACCTGTCCGATGCCCGGGACTTGCCAATGTCCCCCCTCCCCGGTGGGAGTCGGTCATTGAGTTCCGCGCCGTCCCCCGCACCGACGCTGGCGCGCCGACTGACGCGCCGCGCGGTCGACCTGCTGGTCGTGGCGTTCCTGGTCACGGTGGGGCTGTCGGTCGGTCGGCAACTGATCGACTGGTGGCGCACCGATCCGAGCGCGCTGGCCCCCGACCTCTCGAACCTGAACGCGGTCGACTTGGACTGGAGCCGCACGCCGGTCACGCTGCAGTTTGGCAACGCGTCGACATCGCTCGAACGAATCCCGTTCCGCGGCGACCGCAAACAGTTGGAGGAGGAGTTGACCAGGATCGGCCAGTCGATCGTCACCACCACCGACCCGTCCGCTTCCCCGGTGGACGAGGCCGAACGGGGATGGCTCGCCGCGCTGAATGAGGCACCTCCGGTCTTCTGGGATTCGACGCGCGGCAACGTGTACCGTCGTTACGAACCGTTGCCATCGTTCGTCGCCACGCGCTTCACGGAGCCGGAGGAAGCCGGTGCCGACCAGGCTGCGGAACCGATCGTGCAGCGGATCGTCGGCTGGGGGCTGGCGTTCCCCTCCCCGGCCGGTGACTGGACGATCTATGTCTTTCACCCCGATTCGGCGCAGGCGGCATCGTCGGATTCCGCGCCGTCACTGCCCGTGCAAACGATCACACCGCCCGACGGTTCGCGGAACATCACCAGCCTGCGCGGCTCCGACGGCTGCCGGTGGCAAGTCATCCAGGGTCGCGGTGACATCGCCCGCTGGGTACAACATTTCGACGAACAGTACGGAACGAACTCGGTCCTCTCCCGTGTCGTCGGGGCTCAGACGGCGAGTCTGAAGTATCGGCGGGAACGGACCGTGACCGACGTGCAGATCCGGTCGGAACCGGATGGCCGTCTGACCGGTGTCATCTGGTCGGCAATCGAAAGGGAACCGCGATGAAGGGTGTCCAGGGAATCTTGCTCTCGATCGGACTGGGTCTGGCGGGGGCCGTCTGCAACTGGATGTATCTGGAACGGCTGGCCGGGCGCGAGGCGAAGTTGTCGTTCATCGGCATCAGGTCCGATGTCCAGATCAACGTCGGCGACACGCTGCGCGATGATCAACTGGTCAAGATCGACATCCCCAAGAGCGCGGTCGGAAACCTAGAGCAGGTCGCGCCGCCGTGGAAGCAGCGTGACCTCGTCGTTGGCTGGCCGTCCAATCGGAGCTATCGCGGTGGCGAACTGGTCATGCAACAAGACATCAAGACTCCCGGCGCGAAGGACTTGAACGAGAAGCTCGGCAAGGACGAAGTGGCGCTGTGGATTCCCATCGACATGCGCACGTTCAATTCGGCGCGGGTCAATCCCGGCGACGAGGTGTCGTTCATTCTGCCAAAAACCGGCGGTCTCACGATGGCACCGGGGACGGGCGATCAGGGTGGCACAACGACCGTCTCCGCGAACAGCGACATCGTTGGGCCGTTCCAAATCTTGGAGATCGGCAACCGCACCGGCCGCCCCGAAGTGCAGCGCGCATCCGGTGTCCGCCAGACGATCGACAGTTCGATCACCATCGTCGCCAAACTGGAAAAGGGACAGCTCGACACCAAGTCCGAACGGATCACCGAATACATGCGCTCCTCGAAGTCGCAGGGGCTGCAGGCGATCCTGCATCCGAAGATCCGGTGACGAAACCGTCTTGCCTTGTCACCACTGGACTTTGTCGTAGCCACGTTCGCCAGAACGTGGGGAAGTCGCAGGATCGCCGCCCACGTTCTGGCGAACGTGGCTACGAAGGCAACACCGATCCGTGGGGTTGACGAAGCCGCGGGACAAATCCTCAATCTGTCCGAGACAAGTCCCATAGATCCCATCGCTCGCATCAATCCCATCGGAACAGCGCCGATGTTACCGCCCGTCTGCCCCCCAACCAGATTCACCCGCCATGCAGTCCCTGATCCAGGAACTTGAAACCGCCGCGCGGTCCGGCCGTCCGGTCTGCTACACGGCCCTCGTCGAAACCCGCGGCTCGACACCGCAAAAGGCGGGCGCGGCGATGCTCGTGTTCCCCGATGGATCGCAGGTCGGCACGCTGGGGGGCGGGTGTGTGGAAGCCGAGGTCAAGCGCCGCGCGCTGCAACTGTTGACGGAAGGCGCCACGGAACTGCTGACGTTTCAACTCGACAGCGACTACGGCTGGGACGACGGGCTGATCTGCGGCGGCCGCATGAAGATGCTGGTCGACCCCGTCCGCCCCGGCCACGATGCGTCGTATTACCGCGTTCTGCTTGACACGATCTCGGCCGGCCGCGGCGCGACGGAAGCGGTGGTGATCGACGCCGAAAAGTCGGGCGGCGGCGCTGACGGGGATCGCTGGCTGCTGGACGAGAACGGCAGCGTGTTGGCGGCTCGATGCGCCGGAACTGGTGTTGCCGAAGTGGGGAGCGTCAGCCCTGTTCTTACTGGTGGCGGTCCGCTTCCGACCAGCGTCCAATCCAACCTGAAGCCGCTCGACGATCGACCGCGTCCGTACATCGCGGCCGGAGTTTCGTATCTCCCGTATCTCAAGCGGTGCCGGTTGGTGATCATCGGGGCCGGACATGTCGGACAGCGGGTCGCGGAACTGGCGACGGATGTCGGCTTCGATGTCTGGGTCGTCGACGACCGCCAGGAGTACTGCAATCCCGAACGGTTTCCCCGCGCCCGGCGGCTGATTGTCGATGCGTTCGACTCGGCCCTCAAGGGCCTGCAGATCGACTCCAGCACGTATTGCATCATCGTCACGCGCGGCCACAACCACGACGAGCAGGCGTTGTTTCATCTGGCCGAAACCAAGGCGCGTTACGTCGGGATGATCGGCAGCCGCCGCAAGATCAAGCTGATCTTCGACGACCTGCTGCGCGACGGAATCTCGCGCGAAGCCCTGACCCGCGTGTACGCGCCGCTCGGTTTCGACATCGGATCGCAGACGGTCCCCGAGATCGCGGTCAGCATCGTGGCCGAACTGGTCGCGCATCGAAATCTCGGCCGACTGCCCGATCGAATCCGGCCACCCAGCGTGATGGAAGGAGACGTGCAATGAACCCACTTCTCCGCGGATTTCTCCTCTTCACGTTCGTTCTGTTGGGATGTGGTCAATCAAACCCGCTGCCCGAAAACGCAGTGAGTTCCGTCAGCGGTGAGAAGCAGGTGCTTGCCCGACCGCTGACAGATGAGGATCGCGAAGTCATGGTGGCGGTGTTCCGTGATCTGCTTCCAGTATCGATCAGTGGCAGGGAAGTCTGCTTCCTGTCGATTGGAACGGATGAAAAGACACGCCGCTATATTGATCCCCCACCCGAGATCATCGCCGCATTGAAAGACATGAGACTTGATCTGCGCCCCGCGTCGCAGGGATCAATTCCTGAAGATGACGACCGGCTCGATATGACCGGATTGATGGTGACGGATAAGCGTACCGGAAAGGTCGCGACTGTCTATTCCGTCACCGTCCCGGAGTGGATCAACCCTGCGAACGCGAGAGTGGTCGTCGAGATCTATTCGTCACCCCACGATGCAAGCGGATTCAAGGCAATCGTTCGCAAGGGCGAAAACTCTTGGCACATCGACAAGTTCGATGAATGGCTAACCCTCGCCGGCCAATGCGCCGAACGACAGGCATCGTGATGCCGCGTGAACCACTCCTGCGACTGACTTCAGCCGGACTCTACTGTTCGCGCGGAGGATTCCACATTGACCCTTGGAGCCCCGTCGCCTGTGCCGTCATCACGCATGCGCACGGCGATCACGCGGTGAAGGGTTCGCGCACGTATCTGGCCGCCGAACCGGGCCGGTTGATCCTTCAGCACCGCATGGGACCGCGGGCCCAGATCCAGTCCCTGCCGTACGGGGAAACGCTGGATCTGGATGGAGTCCGCGTCTCGCTGCATCCGGCCGGACATGTTCTGGGGAGTGCCCAAGTCCGCGTCGAGCACAACGGTGAAGTCTGGGTCGTCTCCGGCGACTACAAAGTCGCTCCGGACGCCACGTGTGCGGCGTTTGAACCGGTGAAGTGTCACACGTTCATCACCGAGTCCACGTTCGGCCATCCCCATTACCATTGGGAGCCGCAGTCGGTCACGTTCGCGGCGATCCACGATTGGTGGCGCGACAACCAGGCGCACGATCGGGCCAGCGTGTTGTACGCCTATTCGCTCGGCAAAGCCCAGCGCTTGTTGGCCGGACTCGACCCCGCCATTGGCCCCATCCACGCGCACCCGTCGATCGAACAGATGAACGAACTGTACCGGCAATCCGGCATCGCGCTTCCCGCCACCCGCAGTCCAAACGGCGAGATGACTCCCACCGAATGGTCCCGGTCGCTGATCCTGATGCCCCCCGCCTCGCGCTGGGAACAGGGGCTGCATTTTCACGGTCACTATTCGACGGCGTTCGCCTCGGGCTGGATGGTCCTGCCCGATGAGGCGGGCAAGCGCGGCGTCGAACGGGGCTTCCCCCTCTCCGACCACGCCGACTTCAGCGAACTGCTGACCGCCGTCGCCGCCACCGAAGCCCAACACATTCTGGTGACGCACGGCTACATCGACGAATTCGTCGCGACATTGAAGTCACGCGGCTACGACGCCTCGGCCCACAAGACACTCCGCTGCAAACGACCGCCGATGGTCGCGGGCAACTGATCCCGAGGTCACATGGGCGGGACTGAGGCAGTCGGCAGGCAATGATCTACCCGTAGGACGGATTTCCAATCCGTCCTACGTCATTGGAAGTTGATTTCCTGCGGACTGGCTGAGCGCTCAATCGTCCATCAGCGCGGCACAAACGTCGCGCCACAGCAGCGGCGAGACGTCCGCGGCCGCGGTTCCGACGCATTGGATCAGGGCCTCACTTGGAGACTGTCTTGTCACCAGCGCCAGGGCCGCCGCCGCGATCGAGGGCGAGCGACTCATTCCCGCACTGCAAGCGACGAGCGTCGGGATGTTCGCCCGAAGCAATTGGGCCACCGTCTCGATCGCCAATCGCAACAGCCATCGTTCGTTGTCGCCTCCATCGAAGATGGGGAACCGGCAATGGATCAGGTCACGGGGCAGGACCGCCATCGGTTCGTTGTCAGCCAGATCCACGACGGCAGCGATTCCCGCATCACCGAGTCGTTGTGGATCTCGGGCATCGCGGCTATTCCCCAGCCACAATGAGTGCGGAGGAACGGCTCGCATGGTTAGAGCGTGCCCTTCGACGAGGGGACGCCGGTCTGGCGCGGATCGATGGTTGTCGCCTGGCGCAGCGCCCGCGCGGTGGCTTTGAACAGCCCCTCGGAAATGTGGTGGCTGTTGGTGCCGTGGTGGAGCACGAGGTGCAGGTTCATCTGCGCGTTCGACGCCACCGCCTGCCAGAATTCCTCGACCAGTTCGGTGTCGAATTCACCGATCTTCTCGGTCGGGAATTCGACCTTGTAGACGAACTTCACGCGGCCGCTCAGATCGAGGGCACTGGTGACGAGCGTCTCCTCCATCGGCAGGGTCATGCAGCCGTAACGAGTCAGCCCGCGCTTGTCTCCCACCGCCTGCGCCAGCGTCTTGCCGAGACAGATGCCGACGTCTTCGGTGGTGTGGTGATCGTCAATGTGCAGGTCGCCTTTGGCGGTGACCTCCAGATCGAACAGCCCGTGCTTGGCGAACAGCGTCAGCATGTGGTCGAGAAACCCGACGCCGGTCGAGACGTTCGCGACGCCGGTGCCGTCCAGGTTGAGAGACAGCACGATCTGAGTCTCGGCCGTGTTCCGTTCGATCTTCGCAGTGCGGGGCATCTCGTTTACTTTCCATTCGAATTGCGGTGGAACCACGAACGACTCAACGCACCCGGCGTGCTAGGCATCGGCGGTGACGAGTTCGGATGTGGCGGTCTGTTGCTGTGGTGTCGAAGTTGTCGCAGGCAGTCGTGAACTCATTTCATCGCGATGCCGGTGCAGGATGGCAACGAGTTCATCGTCTTCCATGTCGCCCAGCCCGTGGCCCAGATGGGCTTCTCCGAGAAACCCAAGATGGGCAAACAACTGTCCCAGGCGAATATCGGGAGACAGGGTGACGAGTTCCTCCAACACGGACAGGGCTTCGCGTTGATTGATGGTCATCATGGCAACAGTTCTCCAATCGACGGGCTGGACGCAAAACTCTTCGGTAATCGCCCGACAACCTCGACGCAGACCAGCGTCGCGGGTGACAGCTTTGCGACCCGCGTCGCACGGGTGACTCCATCGTACAAGACCAGCACACCGTCCGCCGCCTCGTAAACCAAGAGCGGCGGCATGCCCGCCACAGAACGTCCGAACAGGGAAATCTGACGGCTGAGCTTCGCGGGATCGGCACCCTGCCTTCGAGCTGGAGAAACCCGCAGTTCGCTGGGATCGACTTTACGCAGGTCAGCCATGTTGTCGGCCCTCGCTCAGTCCGTCATCCCCGATGGAAGCTTGGCATCGTCGGAACTCTTCGCCTTCAACTCAATCAATTCGTCATAGCGGTCGTAATCATCCATCAACGGATCATTCCATCCGGCTTCGGCCGCTGTACGGGCAATCAGTGGGTAGAGTTCGCGCGGATCGTGCGGCTCAGGGGTGTGAACCGGCGTCATTTTGCCTTCCTCCGTTTGTGCTGTGTGTGTCTCGTGGCTCAAGTCGAGTCAAACGATTTCTCTCAAGGCCGTCAGGAGCGAGTCGATTTCCGGGTCGGTGCCGACGGTGATGCGCAGTCCATCGAGGCGCTGGTCCGTCGCCCAAGCGACGTCACCGAAGGACATGTAGCGGACGAGAATCTTCCTCGCCTTCAAAGCCTCGTACTGCGACTTGTGCCGGCCGCTGGGATGCGTGGCCCAGACGAAGTTGGTCTGGCTGGGAACGACGAGAAAACCAAGTTCCGTCAGCGCGGAGGACAGTCGCGCGCGGGTGGCCCGGATGCGGGCGGTGTTTTGCTGCATCCAGTCCTGGTCTTCGATGGCCGCCGTGGCCGCGGCCAGCGAGAGCGAATCGCAGTTGTAACTGTCCTTCATCTTCCGCAGCCCGGCGATCAGGTCTGGATGCGCGATCGCGAATCCGAAGCGGATTCCGGCCAGGCTGTAGCTCTTGCTGAACGTCCGGGTCACGACGACCTGTCGGCCGATCGTGCTGTTGAGGAGTTCGCCCCGGTGCGGTACGTCACAGAAGTCTCCGTAGGCTTCGTCCAGCACGAGGACTCCACGGGGAGGCGTCAGTGCGATCAGATCGTCCCACGTCCACCGATTGCCCGACGGCGAATTCGGATTGGGGACGAAGATCAACTTGCTCCGCTGGATCTGCGGGCCGATCTTGTCGAAGTCCCACGACCAGTCGGGTTCGAGCAGCAATCGCTCGTGCTTGGCCCCCTGCAGATCGGCCAGGGTTTCGTACAGGATGTAGCTGGGATACGGATAGGTGATGGTGTCCGACGGTCCGGCGAACGAGCGTGTCAGGATGGTGAGGATTTCGTCGCTGCCATTTCCAGGCAGAATCCAATCGGGATCAAACCCCAGGACATTCGCGGCGGCCTTGCGAAACCGGGTTCCCAGCGGATCGGGGTACAGGTTCAGCTTGCCCTGTGCCGCGGCGGTCACCCCTTCGATCACTCGTGGTGATGGCGGGTAGGGATTCTCGTTGGTGTTCAACTTCGTCCAGCCGGAATCCTGCGGCTGCTCGCCGGGTACATAGCCGGCGATGCGATCGATCTCGGGGCGGAACAGGCTCATCGGCGCAGGGGCTTTCGGGGCGGAAGTCGGACCAACATCGGACACGGATTGTCGGACGGGGTTCGTGGAACTTCAACCGAGTGAATTCAATTTCAGTAGTTCCAAGTTCGTGCTGTAGCTGAACTCGCAAGAGTTCAGGCAGTTGTGCCAACGGGGTGAATTCTTGCGAATTCAGCTACGGCGAGCATCAAACTTGGAGCGACTGAGTTTGCGATTTGATCCTGTATTCAATTTGGGATTTGATCCCAAGGGTTTACCGCTATGATTGCGACGACACGTCTCCATGCTGGCACATCGTTTCGCAGCACGCATCAGCCTCAGAGAGTCACTCCCGGATGCCGAAATCGCTGTTCGAATATGCAGACTGGCTGGCCGAGCGGGATCTGCGCTGGCCAGCCGCGCCGAAGGCCGAATCGGCCAAGGCCACGCCGTATCTCAAGCCGATCACGGGGATCAAGGCCGTCACTTGGAACCTCTACGGCACCCTGCTGCGGATCGCGGATGGCGACCTGCTGTTCCAGCATCCGCAGCCGGTCCGCATGGAGATCGCGCTGGACAAGACGATCCAGGAATTCAACATGTGGAACAGCATGACCCGCAAGCCGGGCAAGCCGTGGGAGTACATGCAGCAGAAATACCTGAACGTTTACGACGAGCTCAAGATGGCGTCGTCGGGCCGGAAGGGGGACATGACCGAAGTCAATTCGACCCACGTCTGGAAGAAGCTGCTGGCGATGCTCGATAAGAAGGACTACGAGTACGACACGGCGTTCTATGGCGACATGGACGAGTTGTCCGCCAAGGTCGCGTACTTCTTTCACAGTTCGCTGCAGGGGGTCGAGGCGGCCGAGGGGGCGCTGGCGGCGCTGCTGGCGATCCAAGCTGGCGGACTGCGCCAATCCCTGCTGGCGGATGCCCAGCCGTTCTCGATCGTGCAGTTGTTCCGGGGGCTGCTCACCCAGGGGACGATCCCGCGGCCGGATGTCCTGTTCCCTCCGTCGCTGAACACGTTTTCGTATGTGGAGGGGGTTCGCAAGCCGTCGAAAACGCTGTTCCTGCGGGCGGTCGACCGGTATGTGAAGATCGGCATCGAACCCGAACAGATCCTGCATGTCAGCTCGCGGGTTCACGATGACCTGGCGGTGGCGAAGTCGCTGGGCATGCGCACCGCCCTGTATGCCGCCGAAAAACTCGGGCTGCAAGCCGCTGCGGAAGAGTTGAAAGATCCGGCCATGAAGCCGGATCGGTTGCTCACCAGGCTAATCGATGTCCGTGAGATTCTGGGCGTGTGAGAGGCTATCCGAGAAGGGGTCGGGGGTGTTTTTAATTGCGCGCGGCGGCGCGCAAGCACACAAAAAAAGAGAAGGTGGGGCGTGGTAAAAAAAACCCACCCCCCGGCCCCCGC
>JANMLE010000082.1:0-1488 GCA_031372385.1 Planctomycetota bacterium
GCGTGGGGGTCGTGAGTCTTTTTCATGCCGCTTTGGCTCGATTTGAGGTGTTTTGATCGACGTTGTGCGGCATGAAAAAGACTCCCGACCCCTTCTCGGATAGCCACCATGCCAGCACCCCCATCGATCGCCTGTTTGGCCCTGCTTGTCGCCACGACCGCGACCCTGGCACAGCAAGAGTCGCGCGATGCTTTGCCGAGCCCTCCGCCGTCGGTCCTGACCGGTCGTGTGGAGCGAGTCTACACGAGCGAGACGCCGCTTCCCAACGACGAAATCGACACGCGGTACGCCATTGAGGTCACGCTGACGGTATCCACAGGCGAAGCGTATCCCGCGGGGAAGACGATCTTCGTCAAGACCGCGCGAATTGGAAAACTCCCGGCGGGGATCGACGATCTGCTGAAGCCGGACGAAGTTCCCCGTCGTGGCGACATCGTCGAGTTCAAGCTTTCCGGCGGTCCGGGTGCGTCCGCCGACGACGGCATCCGCATCGTGGTTCCCGGTTCCTACAAGAGTGAATCAACCAGCCTGGCGATGACACTCGTCCACACGGGCGAATTCCTGATGGGCTCGCCCGGTCCCGAGGCCAATCGCCGACCCGATGAATTGCAGCACCGCGTGAAGATCACCAAACCGTTCTACCTCGGCATGCATGAAGTCACCCAATTCGAATACAAGCAGGTGATGCAGGTGAAGCCGAGTGGGTTCTCCATCAACGGCGGCAGCAGGGACAAGGTCGCCAAGATGATCACCGACCGCTATCCGGTCGAGAACGTGTCGTGGTTCGATGCGATTGAATTCTGCAATCGCCTCAGCCAGAAGGATGGCTTCGAACCGTACTACACCACCAGCAATGTCAAACGGGAGAAGGACACGCTCGTCGAGGCGACCGTCACGACGGCCGGCGGCGCGGGTTACCGCCTGCCCACCGAAGCCGAGTGGGAATACGCCTGCCGGGCGGGCACCACGACGCCCTTCCACTACGGCATCGAGAGTTCCCTCAGCTCCGCCAACTTGAAGGCCCCCGTCGTCGCCGGTGGGTACGGCGGGGCCGTCCCGAAATGGAAGGATCTCGGACGCACCACGAAGGTCGGCAGCTTCCCCGCCAACAACTGGGGCCTGTTCGACATGCACGGCAATGTCGCCGAGTGGTGCGGGGACTGGTACGACAAGGACTACTACATCGGTACTCCCATCGAGGATCCGCCGGGACCGCAGACGGGGACGCACAAGGTTTTGCGAGGCGGTTCGTGGCTGATGAATGACGCGACCTGCCGATCCGCCAGCCGCTTCTTCCACCTGCCGCGCGAAGCCAAGTACTACGGGGGGTTCCGCGTTGCACGCACTCCGTAACCCGCGCCCGCGGTTTGTTGCATTCGCGCGTGTTGACGCTTCCGACAAAACTCCAGAAAGGACGTGGGGTACGTTTTCAACGTGCCTGTTACTTGGCGATTTGAGCACGTTGAAAACGTGCTCCACGACTTTTGT
>JANMLE010000088.1:0-13091 GCA_031372385.1 Planctomycetota bacterium
AACGGCGACGGCGGTGGTCGCCAACGCTCTGTTTCACAGACGACGCCGAAGCGGGAACGCATCGTCGCGCGTTGGCATTCATCCCCTTCGCCGTTGGCTCAGGGTTAAACGTGGGAGTCTTGAACCCACTCACATCACGGACGTTGCGTCGATCTCCGGTATGCCGGACAAGTCGCCGGCGTGTCGGCTTTCGACCCCTTCGAGGTTTAGCCGAATTCGTCGTAAACCCAAATTGACACTGGAAAACGGGCTGCCATATACTCCCGCCCCACTTCCACCGGGGGTTCCGTCGCGGGTTGGCTGTCGGAGACGAGTCGCGGAGCGAGTCGTCAACGACGCCATGAATCACCAGCCTGCCCGCGACTGAGGCCAATTCACCAGGGACGGCGACTACGGACTCAATCCACTCGGGAGCGCCCGTGACGGGCAGTCATTTCCAGTTGCGAACCGGATGGCTGGTTGCAGTCTGCACCGCGATGCTCGCGGTTGCAGTTGTGATCACGCACCCGCACCTCCACGGACTGGCCGGGGAATCACCCGCCGCTGGCGCGGATGACGACGCCCCCATCCAACTCTCCGCCGACTGGTCGCAGGAATGGCGCGATGGCGACTCGACCGTCGCCCTGTTCCGCGGATCATGCCGAGTGGTTCAAGGGGACCAGACGTACTCGGCGAACAGCATGGTGGTGTGGGCGCACGATCGTGTCGCGCGCGGCAACCCGCGGCAGCGTGTGACGCTCTACCTGGAGGACGGCGTCGAAATCCGCAGCTCCACCGGAACACGCAACGAGCAATCGTTGTGGGTTGATCTCGCCTCCAACCGGGGACTCTCACTCGCCGTCAAGGGACGCGTTGCCGATCGGCCGGGCAAGGACGATCCCCTGTTCCGCCGGGCGGTCGATCGGACCGGAAGTTCGACGCGCACATCGCTGCGTCAAACCCAACTGACGGTCCCCGCGCCGGTCGTGGTGAATCCGACTTGGCGAAACGTGCAACTCGATCCGCTGGCCGGCCTGCGGCGAATCCGCATTTCGCCGCGCAGCATTGCGATGCCGTTCAACGTGCAAAGCGATGAGTCCAAGAACACGACCCCGCCCGAGCAGATCACGCTGATCACGGGCGGCGTCAACATTGTCGTGGACGGGATGACGATCGGCGGTCACGAAGGGAGCGGCGCGGTCGACCTGAGTGCCGACCGAGTCATCGTCTGGACCACCGCCACGGATGGCGGGCAGTTCTCCACTGAAATGCTGCAAAGCCCCGACCAACCGTTCCAGTTGTATCTGGAGGGAAACATTGTCATCCGGAATCAGTCGCAACTGGCGCAGTTCGGGAGTCTGGAAGTCAACAACGTCATTCGCGCGACGCGCGCCTTCTACGATGCTCGCGAAGAACGCGCGTTGATTCTCGATGCCGAACTGCAGGCATACATTCCGTCGATGGACAGCAGCTTCCGCATCCGCGCCGATCGCATCCGCCAAGATTCGTCCGGACCAAGAGGTCTCGCCTCGCTCAAGACGTATCACGCACAAAATGCGTGGTTCACGACCAGCCAGATGGGCCGGCCGGGGTATCGCATCCAGGCGAATGACATCTTCCTGGAACCGCGTCCGTCGATCTTCGGAAGCGAAGTCGATCCTCGAACCGGCCAGATGGTTCCGCGTGAGTCGTATTGGGTGACGTCGCAGGGGGCGCAGTTCTTTGTCGACGAAGTTCCGCTGCTTTACGTCCCGCAATTGGCGACTCCGGTGGATGACCCCGGCATTCCGTTGGTCGGCGTCGGATTCGGCCAGGACCGCATCATGGGGACGCAGTTGCGGACCCGCTGGGATGCGTTCTCCCTCTTCGGAGTGCGGCGGCCCGAAGGAGTGGATGCCCGCTGGAATCTGCTGCTCGACTACCTCAGCAATCGCGGGCCGGCCATCGGCACCGACGGAAAGTACTCGGGAACCGACTCGTCGGGCAACCTGTTCTCCGGGAATGGCCTCGCCTACTACGTGAACGATTCCGGTGTCGACAACTTGGGACGCGACCGTCAGAACCTGGCGCCGTCCGATCCCAACCGCGGCCTGCTCTCGTGGCAGCACACGCATCTGTTCGCTCCGTACAACATCAAACTGTTGACCGAGGTCGGCATCGCATCGGACCGCAACGTGCGTGAAAGTTTCTTCGAGAAGAGCTTCGACTCGGACAAAGATCTCGACGTCATGGCCTATCTGCGCCAGCAGCCTGACGAGAACTGGACATGGTCGCTGTTGGTTCAGCCGACCGTGAATCGCTTTGAGAACAACACCGCCTGGTTGCCGCGCGGCGATTTGAACTCGCTCGGCGTCCCCCTGCTGGGTGGATTGTTGAACTGGAGTCAACACACCTCGCTGGCGTACGCGTCCGTCAACCGGGCGACGGCACCGACGAATCCGGCGGACACGTTCAGTCCCCTCCCCTTCTACACGGATGCCAACGGCCTGGTCAGCATGACCCGCCACGAACTCGATGCCCCGTTCAATCTGGGACCATTGAAGGTCTCGCCCTATCTGCTGGGTGAAGCCGCGTACTGGAGCGACAGCTTTTCGGGACAGGGGATCGATCGCTTCTATGGCCGCGGCGGAGTGCGCGCCAGCCTGCAGTTCTGGCGGGCGTATCCCCACATTCAAAGCGACATCCTGAACCTGAACGGTCTCGCCCACAAGGTGACGCTCGATGCGGATCTCGGATATGCGCAGGCCAGCCGCAGTCTGTCCGAGATCCCGCAGTGGAACCAGTTCGAAGACAACGCCCAAGAACGATTTCGCGAACGGTTCCTCACCAACACATTCGGCGGGACGCTGCCACCGCAGTTCGATCCGAGGTTCTACGCGGTCCGCTCGCAGTCGGCCACCAGCGTGAGCGCCCCGTACAACGAACTTGTGGATTCGCAACAGGCGTTGCGGCTCGGCTTGAGCCAGCGGTTGCAGACAAAAGTCGGACCGCCCGACCGGCAGCGCGTGAAGGATTGGATGACACTGGACCTTGGAGTGACGTACTTCCCGAATCCGAATCGCGACAACTTCGGCGAGAACTTCGGCCTGTTCAGCTCGCATTACTCATGGAATGTCGGAGACCGGACCACGCTCGTTGCCGACTCGATGTACGACTTCTTCAACAACGGGCAGCAGTGGTGGAACATCGGCGTGATGAGCCAGCGCAGCTTCCGCGGCAGTGCGTATGTCGGCATTCAGCAGATCAAGGGGGCGACCCTCGACAGCCAGATCCTGACCGGCAGCTACAGCTATGCGATGAGTCCCAAGTGGGTCTCCACCGTGAGCGCGTCGTATGACCTGGCCCAGCATCAAAGCCGCGGCCAGTCGCTCACCGTCACGCGCATCGGCGAATGGATGCTGTTCCACTTCGGCGCGAACTACGACTGGAGCAAGAACAACGCCGGCTTCCTGTTCTCAATCGAACCCAAGCTCGGCCGGTCCAACTCGGCAACGCAGCTCGGCTCGCTGGGAGCGAATCCGGCGCAGCGGTGAACGGTGGGGCACCGACACTCCGCTTCTCGCATCACCTCTTCAACCGATACGAAAACGCTCCGAGCAGTGTGCCCCGTTCGACCTGATGGCATTGCTGGCACTGGAAGGCAGTGCGGATCGAGCCGAGCATGCGCAGGTTGGCCGAGTCGCCCTGAACGACCAGTTCTTCACCGCCCTGAAGTTTGCCAATGGCTCCGGCTTCAAACTCATCCAGAGGCCGGGTGGGGACGCTCGTAAGCTCATTCATGTTCGGCAGGTTCTGGCTGACGTAGACCGCCGCGGGTCGGTGCTTGAGGAGACTCACCAGGGACAGCGCCGTGATGCGCCAGGCGCTGTGCTCGTCCCCGGCTGACTTCGGTGGTTCGGGGCGAGTTCCAAAGGCATGCGGCTGAAACCCGAGCACCTGAGTCAGGTTGGGCCGCTTGATGTTCGTATCAAACTGCATGTAACCCAGTGTCAGCGGATGGACGAAATCAACCAGGTTTCGCTGGTGCCAAGGCTGGTAATCCACACCAACGGTGGAGGAGTCCTTGAGATCGTTTGCGATGGCGGGATCACCTTTCTCGTGCGGCAACGACAACAGCGGCCGATCGGGAACGTCGATCTCCCAGTTCTGAAAAGGGACTTGTCTGGAGACGCCGAACCCCGTCGCCAACCTGAACTGGATCTCGAAGTTCTGATGCGCGCTCAGCAAACTGCGAAAGCTGCGGACGCGGCGGTATTGATCGACCTTGTCGCCTTCTTCACTCAGCAGGTTTTCAAAATCGGTGCGTTTGTTCTTGGTGATGTCGATGAACGGTTCCGGCCATACGGGGTCCGGTTCGAATTTGACGGCGGTTCCGATGTCGCTTTCGTAGTCCAAGCGATCCGTCAGCGACATGACCGGATGTTGTTCGAGCACGTGATTCAACTGTCCGATGATCGTTGTCCACCATCCGATGAATCCGCCAACGATCGCAATGGATGTCGCGCCGATCCAGATTCGCCCTGCTTTCGGCGACAGGCTTCGCAATGAGCACGCCAGCGACACCACGAACAGCACGATGGGAATCAGCGGCAAAAGGGGAACCAACAACACATTGCCGGTAAGGCACAACGTCAAGAACGACAGTCCGACGCCAGAGACAAACAGTCTGGCAGACTTCGCCGGCCGGTAAATGACTGCAAACGTCGCGGCGGAAACTCCGGTGTTGATCGCCAAGAGGACCATCATCTCATTCAGCACTGACATGTTTCCTCCACCGAGTGGATGGGCACTGAGCGGCGAGCAGTGAAACGCCCGTCCCCGCCCCTCGTCACTTCGCCACACCGCGGTTGATGTACAGCTTCACATTGTGGGTGGCCCGGCCGCCGGCGACCAGGTCGGGTTTGCCGTCGCCGTTGAGGTCCGCGGCGAATGCGTCTTCCACAGCCACACCGCCGTCATCGATGACATGCTTCGACCACTTGCGCTGCGCTTCATCGTCGCACGAATACACGTACACGCCCGGCCCCTTGACCGTCCCGGTTCCCGGTTCGCGGTGGCCGATGACAATTTCGTCGCTGCCGTCGCCGTCCAAGTCCACGGGCCAGACGGCGTGACCCTGCTTCAGTGTGTCTTCGATGACAGTGCGGTGCAGCGGGAGCGATCCATCGGAGTTGGTGGTGTAGACCGCGACGCTGGTTCCGTGCATCGGTTCGACGGTGGCGAGGAACCGGCCGCCGCTCTTCAGCTTGCCGACACGGATCTCGCCCGCGCCCCGCAATTCGGGCTTGTCGCCGGCGGCACCCGTCCCCAGTAGCGTCTTGCTGAAGGAATCTGTGGCGCGCTGGATCAGGAACACTCCCTCTTCGCTGGCCGTGATCGTGTCCAGCTTGCCGTCGGTGTTCCAATCGACATGCGTGTGGTTGTGCATGCGGTTCAAGGTCTGGTCGAGCACCGTCATGGCCCAGCAATCGGTCTTCGGCTGAGCGGGAATCTCAAACGCCATCAGCCGGAGGCCCGTTGGGACGGTGCTGCGATTCAGCGGCGAAACCACCAGTTGCCGTGTTCCCTTGCCGAGCACATCGGCGAAGCTCATCCGGTGCGTGCTGACTTCCTTGCCGATGAAGTGGACCGACCACTTGTCGTCCGCCTTCGCACCGCGCGTGATCCATTGAATCGTTCCCGTGTTCGCCTTGATCCAGCCGGCCCCGATGGCAAAGTCCACTTTGCCGTCACCATCGATGTCATGCGCCGCGATGCAGACGTTGTCCATTTCGGTCTGGTTTTCGAGGATGACGTGCTTCGTCCACGTCGGAGCTTCATACCACTGCACGCGGTTCTCACTGACGGCGACGATGTCGAGTTTCCCGTCGCCATTCACGTCGGCACTCGTCACGGCGTAGCAGACCGCGCCGATGTTCTCATCGATCACCTTCGCTTCGAATGGGGGAACGCCGGCTGGAGCCTGTCGCACCAGACCAGACGCAACGCACAAGACAAAACAGACGGCCAGCCAGGGGGTTCGCGGCATCATGAGCTTCCTGTTGATCGGGGTGATAGAATCGCGACTCGGACTTCGTCGCCGGATGCTACCATCACGCCCCCGCGACGGACGAGCGACCGCCGATGAATTCCGTGGGACAGATTTTCAATCCGTCCAAGTTGTTTTTTCCTGACGCAGACGTCGGTCCCAGCACCCAGCCAGCGTGTCCCGCGACAACCAACGCACATCGAAGGAGATTTCCGTGGGACTGTTCGGAGGGACGCAACTGTCGTGGAGCACGCTGGCCACCTTCAACCGATCGCTCGGCACGATGCTGCATTCCGGCGTGGACATCCTGCGGTCGTTCAAGGTCGCCGGGTCGCAATCGGCGGATTTGAAACTGCAGCGCGCGTCGAAAGAGATTGTCGACGATCTCCGCCGCGGGAAGCAGGTTGCCGACGCCATGCGGATTCAATCGGGAACGTTTCCCGAGTTGATGATCGACTTGGTGGACGTCGCCGAGCAAACCGGATCGCTGCCCGAAGTCTTGGCCGCGCTGGCCGATCATTACGACAACCTGGTCCGGCTGCGTCGGACCTTTCTGGGGCAGATCGCCTGGCCGATCTTCCAGTTATTGGCGGCGATCCTGATTGTCGCGGGGCTGATCGTGGTGCTGGGCTGGATCGCCGGCTCGGCGACAGAGAAACCAACGGATATTCTGGGTCTGGGTTTGGTCGGAACCAGTGGGGCATTTTTGTGGCTGGGGGGCTGTTTCGGCTCGGCGTTTCTGATGTTCGTCGGCTATCAGATGGTTACGAAAGGACTGCACGGCCGGGTGATTGTTCATTCGTTACTGCTCAAGATTCCCGTGATCGGCGGCTGCCTGCGATCGTTCGCCATCGCCCGGTTTTCGTGGGCGTTTGCGCTGACCCAGCAATCCGGGATGTCGATCGAGCCCAGCCTGGAATCCAGCCTGAAAGCCACGGGCAACGGTGCGTTCGTGGCGTCGACACCGCAGACGCTGGCGATGGTTCGCGCCGGGGAAGAGTTGTCGACGACCCTACACGCCACCGGTTTGTATCCCCGCGACTACTTGGAGTTGGTCCGGGTTGGCGAAGCCACTGGAACGGTCCCGGAAACCCTGGAGCGAATCAGCCCGCAGTTGGAGGAACAAGCCCGCCGCAGCCTGTCGGCGATGACGATGGCCCTCGCTTGGCTGATCTGGGCGATGGTGGCAGGGCTGATCATTTTCATCATCCTGCGAGTCTTTATGGGCTACGTGGCGTTGTTGAACGATTTGTCACGCGGAATCTGATTTCTTCCAGTGACTCCCCGGTCGGTGCCGGATCGACTATCATCGCCCCACTATGTTCGTTGATCACATTTCGATTTTCTGCAAGGCTGGCGATGGTGGAAGCGGCTCTGGCAGCTTTCGCCGCGAGGCACATGTTCCCCGAGGCGGTCCCGATGGCGGTGACGGCGGCCGGGGAGGTCACATCATCATTGAGGCCGACGAAAACGTCAGCAGCCTCGTCCATCTGGTCGGTGTCCGACACTGGGTCGGCGACAGCGGCGAACCGGGACACGGCTCGCTGAAGACCGGCAAAGACGGCAAGGACACGATCATTCGCGTTCCGACCGGCACCATCCTGCGCGATGCCGCGCGGGGTCACATCCTGAAGGACATGGTCGAACACGGCGACCGGGTCATCGTGGCCAAGGGGGGTGATGGTGGCCGCGGAAACACCCGGTTCATGAGCTCCACCAACCGGGCACCGCGGGAATTTGGTCCGGGCGATCCGGGTGAACAGCGCGAGATCTCCCTTGAATTGAAGGTGATCGCCGATATGGGCCTGATCGGCAAACCGAACGCGGGCAAGTCAACGCTGCTCAGCCGGTTGTCGCGGGCCACGCCGGAAATCGCCAACTATCCGTTCACCACCAAGTATCCCAATCTCGGAATCGTGCGGGTCGGGCAGGAGCGCCAATTCGTGCTGGCCGACATTCCGGGACTGATCGAGGGAGCGCACGCCGGTGTCGGGTTGGGACACGAATTCCTGCGGCATGTCGAACGGACCAAGGCGCTGATTCACCTGGTGGAACCGGCACCCGACGATCAGACGGACCCGGTGGAAAACTACCTGCAAATCCGCGAAGAACTGCGGTTGTACGACGAGGCCCTCGCCGCCCGACCCGAGATTGTCGTGATCACAAAGTCGGAATTGCCGGATGCCGATGCCGCCGCCGAACTGCTCGAAGAGCGAATCGGCCGCCCGGTCCTGAAGATCAGCGCCGTCACGGGACGCGGCCTGCCACAACTGTTGCAGGCCACGATTCGCCTGTTGGATGAATTGGAAGAAGTCCAAGAGTAGCATCCGGAAACGGGGATTCCCGTGGACACTTCCACACCGCAAACAACCCTGCGGAGAGCTCCGATGAAACGTGGACGCCGCCGAACCGGCTTCAGCCTCATCGAACTGCTGGTGGTGATTGCCCTGATTGCCTCACTGGTCGCGCTGCTGCTGCCGGCTGTTCAGCAGGCGCGCGAGGCGGCCCGGCGGCTGCAGTGCCGAAACAACCTCAAGCAGATGGGCCTCGCGCTGCACAACTACGAGGGAACCCACGGGTGTTTTCCGTTCAGCAGCCTGGTGGTCACCTCCGTCGGAAATGAAACCGGCTGGGCGTGGGGAACGATGCTGCTGCCGTACTTCGACCAGTCACCCCTGTACCAACGGCTGGCTCCGAACGGAAACAACGCTCCCAATGGCCCCAATGCCCAAACGACCACGGTCTTGCCGTTCTACGTGTGTCCCAGCGATGCCAGTGAGAACTGGAATCTGCAAAAAGGGGGACACGCCAAGTCCAACTACGTGGCTATGTTCGGTTCCAACAAGGACTCGTCCGACAGTGGCAACGGGATGTTTTACTACAACAGTTCGACAAGGGACCGCGACATCACTGACGGAATGTCCAATACCATCGCAGCAGGCGAGCGAAGTTGGGACGGGCTGATTCATGGGTCAATTGGCAACGGATCAGTCGGCCGGATTGGATCGATTTGGTTTGGAAACCTGCGTGGAAACCGTCACGACGTCATTTCCTGGTGTGACCCCTTGCTGGTCACCGACCAGAGAATCAACGGAGATCACCCGAACGCTTTTAGCAGCCTCCACTTCGGAGGTTGTCACTTTCTGTTTGCGGATGGTTCTGTCCATTTTCTCAACGAAAACATCGACAATTCACGGAGTTTCTGCGCGCTGTCAACGACTCAGGGCAACGAAGAGAATGGATCATATTGAAGCAGGCGTGATTCGTACCACAGCCTTGTTTTCGTGAAACACCAGAAAGCCGCTTTATTTGGCTTGACCGCTCCAGTCAGGGTATTCATTATCTTCCGCAGCGTCCGTCGTCAGTCACGGCGACGCAGTTAGGAACTGCCCATACCCCTTCAGGAGCCGAGCTATGAAACCACGGACGATTGAAACAGGTGTTCGCGCGGTGGCAGTGGCATTGGTCACAGCCGTCGGATTGTTCGCTTCGACCCCCAACGTGCATGGGACAGCGGACACCCGCGGCGGCGCCCCGTGCGATGTGAATCGCACCGTTAACACGAATTGCGGCGACACGGGTTACAGCGGCAGTTGTCTTTATGTGTACACCACATGCTCCTCGACCCCTGGCTGGCGGTTTATGACCTGTGCGTTGAAGCCAATGTCGAGCAATAGCTGCAACAAGGACATCATTCGTTGTTTCCCGCGCAACGACTACATGGCAAACGGGAATTGCACACCAAGCTATCTGGCTTCCGCCCCCGTGCGAACCTCCCAAGCGCAGTAAGCAGTTCTCCCGCGGTTTCGGGTGAAACTGCCCAAATCAACGAAAGCCCCCCTTCACGTTGACGTGGAGGGGGCTTTCGCCTTTTTTCGGCTCGGCGAGACGGTGAAGGAAATCAACTTTGAAGATGGCCGTAATCTGGACTTACGTCTTGGCGTTGCTGGGTGCAGAACCGGGTCGGGAGAACCTCAGTCTCGATCAAGTCCTTGCCGGGCACAATGCAACGCAGAAGCGGTTGAAGCGATGTGCTGTGACGAGCCAGGAACGTTGGCTGGTCACACGCGCGAACGGAACGCAACTCTTGGCGACCCGCACGTGCGACGTCCGTCTGGACGGAGTACGCGCGAACCTGTTGGTCAACGAAGTCAGTTACCCGCTGGGAATTGTCGAGCCCGAGCCCGGTCAGCCGGGAAATGTGAACGAATTCAATTATGTCTGCACGGACCAAGTCTTGGAGCTCTACTTACCGTACGGAGAAAACGGCGTTCGACCCAAGCTGCCGAGCGCGGTCATCGGACGACTGTCACCTGAATCGAAAGATGAGTTCTTGGTCTTAAACGCCATGGGAAATGGTGCCATCGCCTTCGGACAGACCACCTTCCTGACTCCAATTCCGATTGCGAAGCTGATTTCGTTGAGCAAGAACGGTCCCGTCACCAAGGATGAAATGGGATACTGTGTCGCGGGGAAGGCACCCGACGGGACGCGCCACAAGATCTGGTTTGACCCTCAATCCAGCTTTGTCATTCGCGGCCTGACATTCGAACAATCGGGTGAGATGCTGAACGAGAATCGGTTCCGGCACAACCGGCGAGTGCTTACAGCGGTGTATGGTTTTCCAGAAACGGCATTGATCAATTCCGTGAAATACGAAGTTCGCAATGTCCAAGTGACGCCATGGAAGGACACGCACGTTATCACCGCTCTGGAAACCATCAAGACCGTCACTGCCGCTGACGGAACCACGGCCGGCGAGCACACAACTCATACGTTAACGGACTGGAACTTGGACCCGGATTTTTCTGACGCCGCGTCGTTCCGGGCGCGACTGCCACTTCCCGACGGTTCCCGCGTTCTGGTTCAGGACACCCCCTCATTGGAATACGTCTATCAAGACGGGAAGATCGGGTTGGCGGTCCACAAGAAGACGGTCGAATCACTCGAGCGGGTGCAGACGCCACACCGACCGGCCCCGCCGCACGTGCAGTGGATCTGGGCGGCTGTCTCAGCCGTCTTGGCGGTTGCCTGGTGGCGTTTGCGGGCCTCGGCATCGTAGGCGGTTGGTCGATTCGTTTCTTGAACCAGCTTGAGCCTCAATTACGACGGAACGCAGCATGACGCGGCGAAGTTTGACTGGTGGTCTGGTGTTACTCGTGGCGGCGATCGTTTGTCTGGGATGGGACCGCCATGCCGATGCCGCGGACTCATCCGCTGCAAACTCGGCGGACGAGATTCCGGACGCCGCCGAGGAGGGGAGTTCGTACTGCGGAATCTATTGCGTGTATGCCGCAGTCAACAGCTTTGGCCGGAAGATGGACTTCACCACCCTGTTGAAAATGAAGTACGTCGGCACGATGCAGGGCAGTTCCATTCAAGAATTGGGTGCGGCCGTCGAGGACAACGGTTTGCACGCCCTGCCGATGATGGGGCTTTCGCGGGCGAACCTGGTCTCCGCACGGACGCCCATCGCGTTGCATGTCAGCCGAGCCCACTCACCGGCCGTCTTCGGACACTGGATTCTGTTCCTGGGAATGGAAGATGGTCAGGCCAAAGTTCTGGACGCCCCGCACCGTCCGGAACTGATGCCGGTGGCCGACATCCTTGCGCGGTGGGATGGGGTTGGAATGTACATTTCCGAACAGCCCCTTTCTCCCTGGCGTCTGAAGATGGAGTCGCTGTTCACCGGGGAGAACCTGGCCCTGTTCGCGGCGCTGCTCGTGCTGACCACAATTCTCCAGCGAGTTCTGAGTGTCCGTCGTGGCAGCCCGCGACCGGCGCGACCCGTCTGGATCACGGCACCCGCGCTGCTCCTGGCCCCCGCTGTGATGGCGCTCGCCTGGCACCTGCTGTCCCACGACGGATATGCCCGCAATCTGGTGGCCGTGCGCACGGTGATTCAACAACATCGCCCGTCGTTCCTGCCCAAGCTGCGGGTTCGCGACATGGAAAAAGCCCTGCACGATGAAAACGTGGTGATCGTCGACGCGCGCTATCCGCGCGACTTTCAAGCGGGGCATCTTCCCGGAGCGATCAACGTGCCGGTCTTCACGACTCAAGCCGAGCGCCGAAAGTTGCTCGACGGTGTCCCCAAGGGAGCCCGCGTGATCGTCTACTGTCAAAGCGAAGGCTGCCAATTCGACGAGGCATTGGGTTCGGCGCTGGTGGCCGAGGGGATCGACAACGTGGCGCTGTTCCCCGGCGGCTGGATGCAGTGGGAGCAGAAACAATCGCCAGACAACACCAATGAGACCGGCAAGAAGAAGGAGGCGGTTCAATGAATGAACCTGTGACAGAAATCAAAACCACCGGCACCGCGCCCTCCTCCGCGTGGCATCGGGTCTTCCGGGAATTCGACTGGGTTTCGCGGTTGATCGTCGGCGGAATCTTTGTCTGGAGCGGTGCCGCGCACCTCGCCAACCCCTATTACTTTCTGTCCACGATTTACCAGTATGAACTGACGAGCGCCCCGGTCGGAGCGCTCATCGCCTCGTATCTGCCATTCCTCGAACTGACGCTGGCGTCGTGCCTGCTGAGCAGCACCTGTCCGCGGCCCGCGTGGCTGGTGACGTCGCTGTTGCTCCTGTCATTCGTGGCCGTCCAAGGGTCGGCCCTCGTCCGGGGATTGCAGATCAGTTGCGGCTGCTTCGGTCCCGAAATCAACCGGCCTGTCGATGCGACATCAGTATCTTTCACGGCCGCTCTGGCGTTTCTGTCGATCTGTGCCGCCGTTTCGCTGTGGCGGTCGCGGCCGATCAATTCCGAGGTCGCCGCGACCTGAATCAACCTCGCCCCCTTCGTCTATCGCCACTGCCGACGCTCGCCTAGAATGCCGCCACTTCGTGTTTCCCGTTCATCCGGAGTGTTGGCACTGATGGCTGGTCGTCCCGCACGTTGCCTCTTGTTCCGCAGTCTCGTGATCTCGATCGGGTGCGGTGTGATCATCGCCGCACAGACCTGCCCCGCGCAGGCACCGCGTGGACGCGATGTCCTGTCGTTGCTGCAGGACAACCACCGGCAGCGGTTTCGCGAGTTCGCCACGCAGATGGAAAAGCTGGCTCTGACCTGCGATGAGAAGAGC